>NZ_DAMAGB010000009.1:0-123284 GCF_031995485.1 Janthinobacterium sp. | reverse complement strand
ATCCTATTTCATTATTTCTTGTGAACATTTGATATTTTAAGTTTTACGACGATCCGAAGATCATCGCTGCACTTCATCAAATGCCCACACTTATCGACTGTTAATTGTTAAAGAACGGTATTCGGTGTTACGTTTCGCGCTATCGACAAAGCGTTGTGTTTGTCAGCTGCGAAGAAGGAAGAGTATGAAGCGTTTCGGCTATTTCGTCAACCTTCTTTTTTACCCCGCTCTACTGTGCAACACGCTGTTTTGTGTGCATCGTTTTGCGAGGAGGCGAACTATAGCAAACGGCCATGGCGGGCGCAAGGGTTTTGCCGGGTATTTTCATGCGACTGCTACAATTTCGGCCCCTCGGCGTCCGTCGACGCTCATATTTAGCAAAGAATCGCATGAAACAACAAAAACGGGCCGGCTTCAGCTCCGGCTTTGGCGTACTGGCCGCCACCCTCGGTTCCGCAGTCGGTCTCGGCAATATCTGGAAGTTCCCTTATCTGACCGGCGCCAATGGCGGCGCCGGCTTTCTGCTGATCTATCTGCTGGCCACCTTGCTGGTGGGCCTGCCCGTGATGATTGCGGAAATCACGCTGGGCCGCCGCGCCAAGGTCAATCCCATCTCCACCATGGAACGGCTGGCGCCCAAGGGCAAGCCGTGGTGGCTGGTCGGCGTGATCGGCCTGGTCGCCGCCTTCCTGATCGTGGCGTTCTATTCGGAAGTGGTGGGCTGGGTATTTGCCTATATCGTCAAGGCGATTGACGGCTCCATCCTCAGCAGCGACCGGCAAGTAACAGAGGCGGCGTTTGCCTCGCTGATCAGCAATCCGCTGCAGGCGTTGCTGTGGCAGTGGGGCGTGCTGCTATTTATCGGCGGCATCTTGATGCTGGGCGTGACCAAGGGCATCGAAGCGATCGCCAAGAAGCTGATGCCGCTGCTGTTTTTGCTATTGCTGTTGCTGTGTGCGGTCAGCCTGTCGCTGGACAAGGCCAGCGAAGGCCTGGCCTTCCTGTTCCGCCCCGATTTTTCCAAGCTGTCCGGCGCGGTGGTGCTGACGGCCATGGGCCTGGCGTTCTTCAAGCTGTCGGTCGGCATGGGCACCATGATGACCTACGGCAGCTACTTTCGCGACGACCAGGATATTCCGCTGACCACATTGCGCGTGATGGCGGCCGACCTCGGTGTGTCGATGCTGGCCGGCATTGCCATCTTCCCGGCGGTGTTTACCTTCGGCTTTGCCCCCAGTGCCGGACCGTCGCTGGTGTTTATCACCATCCCGGCCGTGTTCTCGCAGATACCGATGGGCCAGGTACTGATGGTGGCGTTCTTTATCCTGGCGGCCGTGGCCGCTACCGGTGCGATGCTGTCGCTGATGGAAGTGCCGGTGGTGATCTTTCATGAGCGGCTGGGCTGGAGCCGGCGCAAGGCAACCATCGTCACCATGCTGTCGCTGGCCCTGCTCGGTTCCGCCTGCGCGCTCAGCAACAGCACCCTGGCGGACTTCAAGCTGTTCAATCTGAACATGTTCGATCTGTTCGACTTCGTGTCGTCGAATATCTTCCTGCCGGTCGGCGGCATCGCGATTGCGTTGTTTGCGGGCTGGGCTTGGGGCAAGGACAATTTCAGGGAAGCGATCAGCAACCAGGGCCGCTTGCCGAACGCTGCGCTGGCCAATGTGCTGCTGTTCCTGCTGCGCTATGTATCGCCGGTATTGATCCTGCTGGTGATGCTGAAGGGCCTCAACGTTTTTTAATCAGAGTACCCGGGTGTAGGTCTGGCGCACCAGCACCCGGTCGCCGCAATCGAAATGCCACCATTCACTGTTGATGCCAAAGAAACCGGCCTGGAACATGGCGTCGCGCAACAGGCGGCGATTGTCCACCTGCTGCTGCGTGATCTCGCCGCGTTCCAGCATGACCAGTTCCAGCGCCGGATGCGAGCGCTCGCTCAGGTCGTCAAAGCCCGTTCCCATGTCGAGTTCGGCGCCATCGGGCCCGACGATGGTGATGTCGAGCGCCATGCCAAATGAATGGATCGAACCGCGCGACGGTTCGGCGATATAGCCGAGCAATTCTGTGCCCTGCAAGGCGTCCCACAATTGCTGCTGCACCCGCTGCGGGCGCAGTGCGTCGAGCACCAGCAGATGATGGTCGGGGCGATGCGCCGCCAGCCAGGCCACGGCACTTTCCAGCGCGCTGGCCGCATCGCGGTGCAGCCATGCGCAATCGATGGGGCTGTACAGGTCGCGGCCGACAAAATTGTCGGGCGTGGCGTAGCGCAAGTCGACCGCGATGCCGGCAATGCTGCTCAAATGGCGAAATTGCGCATCGCCGGGGACCGCTTCCAGTTGCAGGCTTGCACCAACCATTACATTCCTTTTTCCAGGCAGTTGCGCGCAGCCACGCCGATGCTGTCGGCCAGGCGGCGCGCGCCATGCGACAACGGCGAATGGCTGGCCGTCAATAAATACAGTTGTATCGGGATCGTGGGCGCCCAGGGCCGGTGCTGCAGCAGCTGCGGCGAGCCGGAGGCGGCCGTGAACGGGTCGACCACCGCCATGCCGGCGCCCGCTTCCACCAGCGAGCGGGCGATCTGGTACGTCTGCACCACGGTGGAAAACACGGGATGGACATCCTGCGCCTCGCAGGCGGCGATTACCATTTCACCGAGCGGGTCGTTGTCGGCATGGCCGATCAGCTCGCCAGTCAGCCCGTGCGCCGTCAATGGCGTGCCGCAGTCGGCCGCATGCCAGGTGCCAGCCGGCGCGATCACCGTCATCACGCCCTGGGCGATCGGTTCGGCCACGATGCCAGGATGGCGCGGGTCCTGCAGCGACAAGGCCAGGTCCGCTTCACCGAGGCGCAGGGTATTGACGATCTCGCTCGTATGATGCGTGGCCAGCTGGCAGCGCGTATGGGGAAAGTCGCGGCGCCAGGCCGTCATGGCAAATGGCAGGACGCTGATGGCGATCGTTGGCGTGGAGACCAGGCGGATGGTTTCCACCGCATGGCCTTTCAGGCTGGCGGCCAGGCGGCGGATGCCGAGCAGGTCACGGTTGAGCTTTTCCGTCTCGACAAACAGGCGGTGCGCTTCGGGCTTGGGATACAGCTTGCCGCGCACGCGCTCGAATAGCGGCATGCCCAGTTGCAATTCGCAATGTTGCAGCACCTTGGTGACGGCCGGCTGCGAGATATGCAGCACTTGCGCCGCGCCGCTGATAGTGCCGACCTGCATGATGGCGTGGAAGACTTCGATATGGCGCAGCCGCATGACTGGATCCTTTACTTTTGACCGCTGAGGCCGCAAGCGAGCAGCATAGTGGAAAAAGTCATGGGCTGGAATGGCATGCTACTTGGTAGCAACAGTTGGCGCAGCCGGCAGAGGCGTCGTCAGTACCTGCAGCAGCGCTGCCGTTTCCGCGTCCGCCGTGCCGTCAAACAGGGTGTTGCGGTATTTCATCTGGAAGGCGATCAACACATTTTTGGTTTCTTCGTCAAACACGCCGGTCTGCGGCGTGGCATAGCCATGCGCCGCCAGTTTGCTCTGGAACCAGACGGCGTCCGGCAGCGACTGTTCATACACGGCGCGCTGGGTGGCGACGCGGGTGGCGTCCGGCCAGACGATCAGGCCGGCGTCGGCCAGTTGCTTCCATGGAAACAGCGGGCCCGGGTCCTGCTTGCGCTGCGGCGCGACTTCATTGTGGCCCAGGATGTTTTCCGGCGCGATATTGTAGCGGGCCTGGATATCCTTCAGCAGCGGAATCAGCGTATCGATTTGTGCCTGCGGGAACGGATACCAGATGCGGCCTTGCGGCGACTCGGTAAAGCCCGGGTTGACGATTTCGATGCCGATCGAGCTCACGTTCAGCTGTGTATAAGTCTTCCAGTTACTCACACCCGCATGATTGGCCTGGCGCGATTCGTCGACCAGCGCATACAGCTTCGGCTGGGCCGTATCGGTCAGCAGGTAATGGCTGCTGACCACTTGTTCCGTCAGGATCTTGATCGAGCGGGGCAGGTCGCTGACCGTGTAATGGATGACGATGAACTTGACGCGCGGACTCTGGCCGCGCGCCGTCAGGCTGCGGTCGATCTGGGGCACGGTGGTGGTACAGGCCGACAGCAGGGCGACCAGCAGGGCAAGAGCGATTTTTTTCATACAGTATCCATAACAGGGTTAATCAATTCATGGCCGGACGCCTGCCTTGGCGGCCAGCCGGGCCGCCGCCTCATGCGAACGCGCCGTTCTTTGTTCCATCATCAACGATTCCGGCAACGCAGAGCGCATGGCTGCCGCGATTGCCGGATGCAACTGCGCCGCGCGGCCGGCCAGCACCACCGGGCGCGGACCATGGCGTGACGTCAGGGCCAAAGCCAGGCGCGCCAGTTCCTGCCCGGCCCGCTGCAGGATGTCCAGCGCCAGTGGATCGGCATCGGCGCTGGCGGCGACGGCCAGCGCCAGCCGGCCGATGGCGCCGCGGTCCTGGCCATACATGAACTGGCGCGACAGATCCCAGTCGCTGCCGCCGATCTGTTCGAACACGGCGCAGGCCATCGCCGACTGCGTCCAGCTGCCCGGCGCTTCATCCTCGCGGCGCCAGATCTGGCGCAAGGCTTCGCGCGCGATCCAGTAGCCACCACCGCCATCATCGAGCAACACGCCGCGGCCGCCGGCGCGGTGAAACACGCCGTCGCCATCGATCCAGGCGGCAATCGAACCGGTGCCGGCATACACCAGGTAGCCCTCGCCGGGCGCAAAGCTGTCGAGATAGGCGATTTCAATATCATTGCACAAAGTGACGTCTGGCGGGTTCAAACCCAGCAGCGTGGCCAGCGACTGCGCCAGGGCAGCACCATCGCCGCCAAAACCGGTCAGGCCCGCATGCACATGGGCCGGCTGGCCGACGGCCAGCACGGCCTGGCTCAGGGCGGCAAAGGTGGCGTGCAGCGCGGCGCGGCCCGCATCGCTGCCCATTTGCAAGGCAGACAGGCCGTCCACCGCGCCGCTGGCAACGATGGCGCCGTTACTATCCGCTAGCGCCCAGCGCGTCTGCGTGCCGCCGGCGTCGATGCCCAGGCCCAGTGCGGTGAATTGGGAAGCTGCGTGGAAAGAAGTCATGCCATGAGTGTAAAGCGAGAATAGCCTGGCAGGCATGAAAGCTTGCGCACATGACATGCCTGCAGGTTATGGATCGGCGGTTGAGCCGAACGATTACTTCGACGCCACCACGCTCGGCTGGCGCAAGGTGATGCGCGTGCTTTCATTGCCCAAGCGATCGACCGCGCTGATCACCACCGCATTGACGCGGCCAATCGCCTCGTCCATCAGGTTCAATTCCGTCTGCGTGCCGGCCACTACCGAAAAACGCCATTCGTCGCCATAGCGTGCCCACACGGCGTACTGCGCCGTCGGCTTGCCGCCGCCGGCCGTCAGGCGCACATTCATGCTGCCCGCATCGCGGCGCATGGCCACCAGGGGCGCACCTGGTGCTTCCGCACCCAGCCATGGCGTGGCCGGGATCAGGGCAGGGCTTTGATACACGCCCGCCTTCAGTTGCTCGCTGATGCCCTTGCGGTTCTGCATCAACGGCACCATGCTGAAATGCACCTGGCCATTCGCGCCGGTGCGCGTGCGCGTCACTTCGATCTGCTTGACGATTTCCTGCGGCGTGAACGACTTGGGCGTATTGTCGATGCGGCTGGTGTACAGGCCCGGCCAGACATGGCGGCGATACGGGTTCTGCGCCAGCCAGTAGTCGAGCAGCACGCCGAACGCCTGCGGTGCCTGCGCCACGGGCCAGTACAGCTGCGGCGACAGATAATCGAGCCAGCCCTTGGCCAGCCACAGTTCCGCATCCGCATACAGTTTGTCGTACTGGCTGAAGCCCACGATGCCGGGCGGACGCAGGCTGGGGCGGCCGATGCCGAACGGGCTGATGCCGAAACGCACCCAGCTTTTTTCGCGGTGGATGCCGGTATACAAGCCTTCGATCAGCTGGTTGACGTTCTGGCGGCGCCAGCCGGCGCGATCGAGCTGGCCGCCACCGAGCAGGTATTGCTGCCACGATGGCTCGTCGGGAAACGGCAGCTCGCGCTTGGCGGCGCCGCTGCCCGCGTCCAGCGCGGCCGTTTCGGCGCCGGCACCGGCGCCTGGTGCGTCGATCGGATACGGATAGAAATAATCGTCGATATGCACGCCGTCGATATCGTAGCGGCGCACCACGTCGAGCACCACGTCGGTCGTGTGCTTCGAGGCAGCCGCATCGCCCGGGTCCATCCACAGGTAGCGGCCGTACTGTTTCACGGACGCGGGATGGGTCGACGCGAAACTGTCGCGCGCCAGCGGCGACTTGGCCGTGGCGTGGCGGGCGCGGTACGGGTTGAACCAGGCGTGCAGTTCCAGCCCGCGCGCATGCGCCTGGGCCACCCAGAACGCCAGCGGGTCATACATGGGCAATGGCGGCTGGCCCTGCTTGCCGGTCAAAAATTCCGACCACGGCTCCAGCGATGACGGATAGATCGCATCGGCGCTGGGACGCACCTGCAGCACGATGGCGTTCAGGTTCAGCGATTTGGCGCGGTCGAGGATGGCAATGGCTTCGGCCTGCTGCTTGGCCACCGTCAGGTTGCTGCGGCTGGGCCAGTCGATATTGGCGACCGTCGAAACCCAGGCGGCGCGGAACTCGCGCGGCGCCGCTGGCGGCACTTCACCGCGGATATGTTGTACGGGCGGCACCGCCGGCGCGCCGGCCGGGCCTGGCGTCGCATCGATCGGCATGCGGGAACTGGTGCAGCTGCTGAGCAAGCTGGCGGCGGCCAGCGCGGCCACCATGCCGGCGGTGGCCGCCAGCCGTTTTTTAAAAGTAGACAACAAAACAATTCCTTGCAAGGGTAGGGCGCAGGTGTATCGGTGCGGGCATTCTACTGTGCGCCGCCCGCACGGGGCGCGCGCACCGGTAAACACCTCAGGCGTCGGCCTTCTTGCCGAATTCGGGATCGATTTTCACCAGCGCCGCCATGACAAAGGCGGGGATGGTGGCGATGCAGACCCAGATAAAGAAGTGCTGGTAGCCCAGCATCTGCTGTATCCAGCCGCTGGCCATGCCGGGCAACATCATGCCCAGCGCCATGAAGCCGGTGCAAATCGCATAGTGGGCCGTCTTGTGGGCGCCGTCGGAGACCATGATCATGTACAGCATGTACGAGGCAAAGCCGAAGCCATAGCCGAACTGTTCCAGCGCGATGCCGCCCGCGATCACATATATATTGCTGGGCAGTGCGGTGGCCAGGTAGACAAATACCAGGTCGGGCAGGTGCACCGACAGCACCATGATCCACAGGCAACGCTTCAGGCCGAAGCGTGAAATGATATAACCACCCAGCAAACCACCCAGGGTCAGCGCGATCACGCCGATGGTGCCGTATACCAGGCCCACCTGTTCCGTGGACAGGCCCAGGCCGCCCTTGGCGACGGGGTCGAGCAGGAACGGTGCAGCGAGCTTGAGCAGTTGCGCTTCGCCGAGGCGGAACAGCAGCAGGAAGCCGAGGATGACCAGGATATCCTTCTTTTTGAAAAACGAGGCAAAAGTGGCGACGAATTCCTGCAGCGGAGAAATGCCCGCATGGGCAATGCTGGGCTGGTCGGCCACCGGTTTGGGCAGCACGAAATAATGGTACAGGAACAGCGTGATGAACAGGCCCGCCAGGATGGCGAACACCACCGACCAGGCCAGCTGCACGCTGCCGGTCGAGTGCGTCAGGTAGCCGGCCAGGTAGACCAGCAAGCCTTGGCCGGCGATCATGGCCAGACGGTAAAAAGTGCTGCGCACGCCGACAAAGGCCGCCTGCTGGTGTTCTTCCAGTCCCAGCATGTAGAAGCCGTCGGCGGCGATATCATGCGTGGCGGAACTGAAGGCCATCAGCCAGAAGATGGCCAGGCTGATCTGGAAAAAATGCGGCAGCGCGGTGGTCAGCGCGACCAGCGCCAGCGCCGCGCCAATCACCAGCTGCAGGCCGATGACCCAGAAGCGCTTGGTGCGGTACATTTCAATAAAGGGCGACCACAGCGGTTTGATCACCCACGGCAGGTACAGCCAGCTGGTATACAGCGCGATATCGGTATTGGTGAAGCCGTAATTCTTGTACATGATCACGGACAGGGTCATGACCACCACATACGGGATGCCTTGCCCGAAATACAGGGACGGGATCCACAGCCAGGGGTTTTTGGTGCTGACAGGAGCAGGGACGGTTTGTTTCGCGAGCTTCATACATCCTTCGTCATCAACCAGCCAGAAGAATGCCGCGCCATGGCCTCAGCTGGCCAGTGCCGCCCGCACACTGCCGTCCGCGCCGGCCAACAATGCCTGTGCCTGGTCTGTCGTTATTTTTTTTAACAAGGCAACAATTGCCACCTTGACGTGAAATTGGCATTGCTCCAGCACGCGTCTTGCCTGCGCTTCCTCGGCGCCGGTGGCATGCATGGTCAGTGCGACCGCGCGCAAGATCAGCTTGGCGTTGGTCGGCTTCAAGTCTACCATCAAGTTTCCATAGGTTTTGTGCAAACCGACCATCAGGGCACTGGAAATGGTGTTGAGGGTGATTTTCTGCGCCGTGCCCGCTTTCAGCCGGGTGCTGCCGGAAATGACTTCCGCGCCCGTGTCGAGCACGATACCGTGCTCTGCTTCCAGCGCCACCGGCGCCTCCACGTTATTGGCGATGCCGACCGTCAGCGCGCCAGCCGCCCGTGCGGCGCGCAATGCGCCCAGCACATACGGCGTGGCGCCGGACGCGGCCAATAAAAATACCACGTCGTCGGGCTGCGGCTGCAGAGCCAGCAAATCCGCAGCGCCTTGCTCCACATCGTCTTCCGCGCCTTCGACGGCCGTAAACATGGCGCCGGCGCCGCCGGCAAGCATCGCCACCGCGCGCTCGGGCGGCCAGGAAAAGGTGGGGCTGAGTTCCACGCTGTCGAGCACGCCCAGCCGGCCCGACGTGCCGGCGCCCACATACAGCAGCCGGCCGCCAGCGGCGATACGGGGCAGGGCGGCCGTGATGGCGGCCGTGATCTGCGGCGAAGCCAGGCGGACAGCCTCGACGGCCCAGAACTGGTCATCGACCAGCGCCGCCACCAGTTGTTCTGTCGGATACAGGTCCAGTTCCAAGTGCCGCGTGCTCGGGGTTTCGGTTTTCAGCATGGGTTTCAACGGTGTCGAATGATGAAACCAGTGTAATACCAACGAGCTCAGCCAGCCATGAAAGGATGGCGGGCGGGCATAACGGGAGTTTATGGAGCGCTGTGATGGGAGCTACGGTGCCCTGCGCATTTCGGCCACAAAATCATAATGGTCGCTGCGGCAATAGGAATGCGTGAGTTCCACCGCCTCGCCCGATTCCAGGTAGGCCACGCGCGTAATGAAGAGCACGGCCTGGCCATCGGGCACGTCCAGCTGCTGGGCCAGCACGCCCGTGGCGTTCATGGCGCGGATATGCTGCAGCGCACGCACGGGCGACTTCTTGATGCCGCTCAGATAGGCATACAGCGAATCGCCGACGGCGGCCGGATCCGGCACCACGCTGTACGGCAGCACGCTGACCTCATACGCCATCACCACGTCATCGGCCAGGCGCAGGCGCTCCAGGCGCGCCACCTTGGTGTTTTGCGGCAAACCCAGGCTCAGTTGCTCTTCGCTGCTGGCGAGCACCACGTCGCGCTTGAGCCAGCGCGAGCCGGGACGGTAGCCGCGCTGCTGCAGCTGTTCGGAAAAGCTCGACAGGTTCGATAGCGGCTGCTCGATGCGCGGCGCAATATAGTTGCCCGAGCCGCGGCGGCGCACCACGAGGCCCTGCTCGACCAGCTGGTCGATGGCCTTGCGGGCGGTGACGCGCGATACGTCGAGCAATTCGGACAGCGTGCGTTCCGATGGCAGTGCCTGGTCCACCTGGTAGCGGCCATTGCGTACGTCTTCGCTCAGCTTGCGGGCGATCTGCATATACAAAGGCGAATTGTCATTTAAATCGACCTTGAGTTCTACGCTGGTCTGGCTCATACAGTTCTCCTTGGATGCCTAGTGTAATGGCGATGGCCCCTGCGCGTAGCCCGTCCACCCATGAATAAATGGAAAACAGCCATAAATAACCGTTATACGTTTTAAAAACACTGTTTTTTTCGAATTTTTCGCTTCAGGCATAACCTGCAATTATAGATAAATAAGCAATTTTCATTGGCGCACCGCCGGTGAGCACCCTATGCTGGCCTATCACGGCAAGTGTGCACAAAGGAAACAAAATGAATCAGAGGACGCTGCGCTGGCTGGGTGGCTGGATGGGCGGATTGCTGCTCAGCAGCACAGCTCCGGCCATGGCAGGAGAGATGCGCAATATCAAACTCGACCGGCAACTGGCAGCCATCGTCAACGATGGTCACCAGCCGCTGGCCAGCCTGTCGGTACTGGCGATACGGGGCGGGCGGCCCGTCTACCAGCAGCAGTTCGGCCATCGCTATTTGCCGGCGCAGGCGGACCAGCGCCTGCCCGTCACGCCAGATACGCTGTTCCGCATCGCCTCGGTCTCGAAAATGATGACCACGCTGGCCCTGATGCGGCTGGTGGAACAGAATAAATTGCAGCTGGACCAGGACGTCGGCATTTACCTGGGCTTTTCCCTGCGCAACCCGCATTTCCCCAGACAGGCGATTACGCTGCGCAGCCTGCTCAGCCATACCTCCTCGCTGCGCGATGCGGGCGGCTACTTCTGGGGCCCCGACCGCAGCCTGCGCGACGTGTTTACGGCTGGTGGCAACGCCATGTGGGCAGGCAACGCCGCAGCGGGCCAGTATTTCAGCTACGCCAATCTGAACTGGGGCGTAATCGGCACCGTCATGGAAAAGGTCACGGGCGAACGATTCGACCGCCTGATGCGGCGCTTGCTGCTGGCACCGATGGGACTGCGCGGCGGCTACAACCCGGCCGAGTTTTCGCCGGCCGAGCTGAACGACATGGCCACGCTGTACCGCAAGCGCCCGGTCGACAGCGAAACCTGGCAGCCGGACGGCCCCTGGATTGCGCAAACCGATGATATGCATCTGCAGGCACCCGTGCCGCCGGCGGGCCTCGACAATTATGTGATTGGCAGCAACGCGACCATCTTCAGCCCGACGGGCGGATTGCGCATCTCGGCGACGGACTTGGGCAAGGTCATGCAGATGCTGCTGGCCGGCGGACGCCATCATGGCCAGCAATTGTTGCAACCCGCCAGTATCGCGCTGATGTTTACCCGGCAATGGCAACTGGCGGCCGACGGCAGCAATGGCGACAGCGGCCAGGGCCTGTTTCGCGCCTGGGGTTTGGGCAACCAGCAATTCGATCCAGATGGCGCACACGGCAATGGCCTGGTGGCGGGCGCCGCCTTTTCGGCCGTGGGACATCTGGGCGACGCATATGGCTTGCTGTCCGGCTTCGTGCTCGACTTTGCCAACAAGAACGGCATGATTTACCTGATTGGCGGTACCGGCAGCGATCCAGCGCAGCAGCGCGGCCGGCAGACGGCGCTGTCGCGGCCAGAGGCGGCGGTGCTCGATGCGCTCTACCATGGCGCCATTGTCAATATTGAGCAATGCGCACCAAAGTAGTGCATTCCTGTAAGTTATGGCTGCACCATGATGTTTCATTGGCCCCGATTATGGCCAGCCTCTAAGCTCTCACCGAATGCTCCCATGCCATGGGAGTACCTACGCAGCGAGGCACCATGCAGCAGCAACAAGTCATCATTATCGGTGCCGGCGTCGTCGGCCTGACGTCGGCCTGGTGGCTGGCCGAAGCCGGCTACAGGGTCACGGTCCTGGAACGCAATGAGCAGGTCGCAATTGCCGCCAGTTACCGCAATGGCGGCCAGCTCAGCTACCGCTATGTGGCCCCCCTGGCGGACGCCGGCGTGCCCCTGAAAGCGCTGCAATGGCTGTTCCGGAAAGACGGGCCGCTGCGTTTCCGCCCCGAGGCGGACTGGCGCCAGTGGCGCTGGATGGCCAGTTTCCTGCGCAACTGCAATGCGGCCAGCAATGCGCGCACCACGGCCAAGCTGCTGGAGCTGGGCGAGCTGAGCCGCGCCGGCATGGCCCAGCTGGAACTGGCCGTGCCGCCTGAAGCGTATGCCTGGCGCGATGCAGGCAAGCTGATCGTCTACCGTTCACCCGACATTTTCCAGCGCGCCGTGGCCCGTCCGGAATCGGAAGAAGCGCGCGTGGTGCTCACACCGGCGCAGGCGGTCGAACGCGAACCGGCGCTGGCCGAGCTGCAAGGCGCGCTGGCGGGCGGCATCTTGACGCAAGGCGAAGCGGTGGCCGACTGCCATGCGTTCTGCCTGGCGCTGGAAACGCGGCTGCGCCAGCATCCGAATTTTTCGCTGCTGCTCAAAGGCGATGCGCATGGCCTGGTGCTGCGCAACGGCAAGATTGCCGGTGTGAATACCAGCCTGGGCCAGCTGGCGGCCGACCACTACGTGCTGGCCGCCGGCATTCAGAGCCGCGACCTGGCGGCCACCGCCGGCATCTACCTGCCGCTGTATCCGCTGAAGGGCTACAGCCTGACCGCGCCGATCCGCGCGCAGGACCGCGCGCCCGAGATCAGCATTACCGATTTCGAGCGCAAGGTACTGTATGCGCGCATTGGCTCATCCTTGCGGGTGGCGGCCATGGTCGATATGGTGGGCGCCGATACGCGCATCGATCCGGCCCGCATCGCCGGCTTGATGCGGCTGGCGCGCGAAGCGATGCCGCAGGCGGCCGACTATGAGCAGGCCACGGCCTGGGCCGGCTTGCGGCCCGCCACGCCGAACAGCGCGCCGCTGGTCGGCGCCAGCAAATACGATAATCTGTGGCTGAACGTGGGCCACGGCCCACTGGGCTTTACCTTTGCGGCCGGCACGGCGCGCATCCTGGCCGACCTGATGGCCGGCAAGGCGCCACCGTTCGCGCTGGACTTCCTGCAGCCGCGACGCTAGCGGCCACGCGCCTGTCTCTTATGGCGGATAATTGCGGAACTTTCCGCTCTTGCCGCCTACCGCATGTCCACACCTTCGAAATCCGCTGCCTGCCCTTGCGGCGGCGGCGCCTATGCCACTTGCTGCGGCCCGTATATTGCGGGCGCCGCCCTGCCGCCGACGGCCGAAACCCTGATGCGCTCGCGCTATACGGCGTTTACCCTGCGCGACGAGCCGTATCTGCGCGCTACCTGGCACGCCAGCACCTGCCCGCCCGATGCTTTATTTGCCGAAGAAGAAAAAGTCCGGTGGCTGGGACTTGAGGTAAAATCTGCTTTACGTTTACGTCAACGTAAAGCAGAATCTGCCGAACACGCCGAAGTGACCAACCGCGATACCGTCGAATTCGTGGCCCGCTACAAGGTCGGGGGACGCGCGCACCGCCTGCATGAAGTGAGCCGCTTCGTGCGCGAAGCCGACACTGGCGGCACCGTGCGCTGGTTGTATCTCGACGGCAGTTTTCCCGAATAGCGCGACCCGAGAGACCGGGCGATAATAAAAAGGAACAGCAATGCCGCACATCGAAAGCAAACTCAATCCGCGCAGCGACGATTTCAAGGCCAATGTGGCCGCCATGCAAGCCATCGTCGACGACTTGCGCGACAAGGTGGAAAAGATCGCGGCCGGTGGCGGCGAAGCGGCTGCCGCCAAGCACCTGGCGCGCGGCAAGCTGCTGCCGCGCGACCGCGTGCAGATGCTGCTCGATCCCGGCACGCCGTTCCTCGAGTTTTCGCAGATGGCGGCCTACGCCATGTACCAGGATGCCAATGGTATTGACGCGGCGCCCGCCGCCGGCATCATCACCGGCATCGGCCGGGTCTCGGGCCAGGAATGCGTGATCGTCTGTAACGACGCCACCGTCAAGGGCGGCACCTATTACCCGATGACGGTCAAAAAACATTTGCGGGCCCAGGAAATCGCCGACCAGAACAACCTGCCGTGCATCTATCTGGTCGACTCGGGTGGCGCCAACCTGCCGAACCAGGACGACGTGTTCCCGGACCGCGACCATTTCGGCCGCATCTTCTACAACCAGGCCAACCTGTCGGCCAAGGGCATTCCGCAGATCGCCGTGGTGATGGGCTCTTGCACGGCCGGCGGCGCCTACGTGCCGGCCATGAGCGACGAGTCGATCATCGTCAAGGAGCAGGGCACGATTTTCCTCGGCGGCCCGCCTTTGGTGAAAGCGGCCACCGGCGAAGTGGTGACGGCCGAAGACCTGGGCGGCGGCGACGTGCATACGCGCCTGTCCGGCGTGGTCGACCACCTGGCGCAGAACGACCTGCATGCGCTGTCGCTGGCGCGCACCATCGTCTCGAACCTGAACCGCACCAAGCCGCAGCAGATGGCGCTGCGCGAATCGATTGAACCGCATTACCCGCCGCAGGAACTGTATGGCGTGATTCCGGTCGATACGCGCAAGCCGTTCGACGTGCGCGAGGTGATCGCCCGCATCGTCGACGCCAGCGAATTCGACGAATTCAAGGCGCGCTACGGCACCACCCTGATCTGCGGCTTTGCGCATATCCATGGCATCAAGGTTGGCATCATCGCCAACAACGGCATCCTGTTTTCCGAGTCGGCGCTGAAGGGCACGCACTTCATCGAACTGTGCTGCCAGCGCAAGATCCCGCTGGTCTTTTTGCAAAATATCACCGGTTTCATGGTGGGCCGCAAATACGAGAACGAAGGCATCGCGCGCAATGGCGCCAAGATGGTGACTGCCGTGGCGACGGCTGCCGTGCCGAAGTTCACCGTGATTATCGGCGGCAGTTTTGGCGCCGGCAATTACGGCATGTGCGGCCGCGCATTCTCGCCGCGCTTCATGTGGATGTGGCCCAATGCGCGCATATCCGTGATGGGCGGCGACCAGGCCGCGTCGGTGCTGGCCACCGTCAAGCGCGACGGCATCGAGGGCAAGGGCGGCGCATGGTCAGCCGAAGAGGAAGCCGCCTTCAAGCAGCCGATCAAGGATCAATACGAGCACCAGGGCCACCCGTACTACGCGACTGCGCGCCTGTGGGACGATGGCGTGATCGACCCGGCCGACACGCGCATGGTGCTGGGCCTGGGCTTGTCGGCCGCGCTCAACGCGGAAATTCCCGAGACGAAGTTCGGCGTGTTCCGGATGTAAGGGAGAGCAACAATGGAATTTGAAACCCTGAAACTGGTCATCGAAGGCAATGTCGCCACCGTGACCCTGAATCGCCCGGACGTGCGCAACGCCTTCAATGAAACCACGATCGCCGAACTGGCGCGCGCGTTCGAAGGCCTGGGCCGCAGCGAGATGGTGCGCGCCATCGTGCTGGCCGCGAATGGCCCCGCGTTTTGCGCCGGCGCGGACCTGAACTGGATGAAGAAAATGGCCGGCTATACGCATGCCGAAAACCAGGCCGACGCGCTGCAGCTGGCGCAGATGCTGCGCACGATCTACGAATGCCCGAAGCCCGTGGTGGCCAAGGTGCAGGGCGACTGTTATGCCGGCGGCATGGGCCTGGTGGCCGCATGCGATATCATTCTGGCTGCGGAAGACGTGCAATTCTGCCTGAGCGAAGTGCGGCTGGGACTGATCCCCGCCACCATTTCACCGTATGTCATCAAGGCCATGGGCGAACAGGCGGCGCGCCGCTACTTTATCTCCGCGGAGCGCTTCTCTGCACAGGAAGCGCTGCGCATCGGCTTTGTCCACGAGACTGTCACGGCCGACGCACTGGACGCGAAAACCGCCGAGGTGCTGAAATCACTGACGGGCAACAGCCCGCACGCGGTGGCGCAAGCGAAAACGCTGGTGCGCGAGATCGCCGGCTTGCCGGTCGATGATGCGCTGCTGGCCGACACCGCCGAACGCATCGCGCAGATCCGCGCCTCGGAACAGGGGCGCGAAGGCGTGCAATCGTTCCTGGACAAGCGCAAGCCGGGTTGGCTCATGGGCTAGCGCATGGACTAAGAAAATCATTGGAGCAGTTTTGAAATCAGAAAAACAATCGGGCTGGGTCGAACGCAGCTTGCGCAGCGTGTGGCATCCGTGCACGCAGATGCAGCATCATGAGTCCGTCCCGCTCATCCCCGTCAGCCATGGCCGCGGCGCCTGGCTGTACGACCACGAAGGCCGGCGCTACCTGGACGCCATCAGCTCCTGGTGGGTGAATTTGTTCGGCCATGCCAATCCGCGCATCAATGCGGAACTGAAGGACCAGCTGGACCGGCTCGAGCACGCCATGCTGGCCGGTTTTACACATGAACCTGTGATCGAACTGTCGGAAAAACTGTCGGCCCTGACGGGCGGCGTGCTCGGTCACAGCTTTTATGCGTCCGACGGCGCCTCGGCCGTGGAAATCGCTTTAAAGATGAGTTTTCACGCCTGGCGCAACAGCGGCCAGAGTGACAAACAGGAATTCGTCTGCCTGAAGGGCAGCTACCACGGCGAGACCGTCGGCGCGCTGGCCGTCACCGACGTGGCGCTGTTCAAGGATGCCTATGGTCCGCTGCTGCGCGCCACGCAGACGGTGATGTCGCCGGACTTGCGCCAGGCGGGCGAGGGCGAAACGGCCCAGGACGTGGCGCGCCGCGCGGCGGCCGAAGTGGAACAGCTGTTTCAGCAAAAAGCCGGCAAAATCGCCGCCATCATCATCGAGCCCTTGGTGCAGTGCGCGACCGGCATGGCCATGCACGACCCGCTCTACCTGTCGCTGGTGCGCGCGCTGTGCGACCGCTACCAGGTGCACCTGATCCTCGACGAAATCGCCGTCGGCTGCGGCCGTACCGGCACCTTCTTTGCGTGCGAACAGGCCGGTATCTGGCCCGATTTCGTCTGTCTTTCAAAGGGCATCAGCGGCGGCTATCTGCCATTGTCGCTGGTGATGACGCGCGAGGAGATCTACCAGGCGTTTTACAGCACCGACGTGCGCCGCGGCTTTCTGCATTCGCACTCGTACACAGGCAATCCGCTGGCCTGCCGCGCGGCGCTGGCAACGCTGGCCATCTTCGAGGAAGACGATGTGCTGGCCACCAACCGCTTGCGCGCCGATAAAATCACGCAGGCTTTGGCGCCGCTGGCGCAGCACGACAAGGTCCAGCACTTCAGGCAGCAGGGCATGATCTGGGCGTTTGACGCCATCGATGCGTCGCCCGATTTTTCACGCCGCTTTTTCACCACCGCGCTGGAACATGAACTCTTGATGCGCCCGATCGGCTCCACCGTCTACCTGATGCCGCCGTATATCCTCGACGACGAGCAGATCGATGGCCTGGGCACGCAGATGCTGACAGTCTTCAATCACGTGATGGGAGCGTGAGATGGAACTGATCACGCGACTGCGGCAGCAGTTAAGCACACTGGAAGAGCGCAGCCTGATCCGCCGGCGCCGCACGGTCGAGACGCCGTGCGCGCCGCGCATCACGGTCGATGGCCGCGCGATGCTGGCCTTCTGCAGCAATGATTACCTGGGCCTGGCCTCGCATCCGAAGATCGTTGCCGCGCTCAAGGAAGGCGCCGATCTGTATGGCGCCGGCAGCGGCGCTTCGCACCTGATCAGCGGCCACAGCCGCGCGCATGCGCTGCTGGAAGAGCGGCTGGCGGAGTTTGTCGGCGTCAACCTGGAATCGCCGCGCGCGCTGTATTTCTGCACCGGCTACATGGCCAACCTGGCCGTGCTGACGGGCCTGGCGGTGGGCGACAAGGACACCGAGATTTTTTCGGAAGCGCTCAATCACGCCTCGCTGATCGACGGCACGCGCCTGGCGCGCGTCGCCACCCGCGTCTATCCGCACGCGGATCTCGCTGCGCTGGCAAGCCTGCTGGCGGCCAGCACGGCGGCCACAAAAATCGTTGTTACCGACAGCGTGTTCAGCATGGATGGCGACACCGCGCCGCTGCCCGCACTGCTGGCGCTGTGCGAACAATATGGCGCCTGGCTGGTGGTCGACGATGCGCACGGCTTTGGCGCGCTGGGCGAGCACGGACGCGGCGCGCTCGAGCACTTTGACCTGCATTCGCCCAACCTGGTGTATGTGGGCACGCTGGGCAAGTCGGCCGGCGTGGGCGGCGCGTTTGTTTGCGCGCATGAAGCCGTAATCGAAACGCTGATCCAGAAGGCGCGCCCGTATATCTTTACCACCGCCGCGCCGCCGGCAGTCGCGCATGCGCTGCTGGCCAGCGTCGACATCATCGCCGGCGAGGAAGGCCGGCAGCGCCGCGCGCACCTGGCCGCGCTGGTGGCACAATGGAACGGCGGCCTGCAATTGCGGCACTGGCAGCCGCTGGCCTCGAGCACCGCGATCCAGCCCGTGATCATCGGCGAGAATGCCGCCATGATGGACATCGCGGCCAGCCTGTACCGCGAAGGCCTGTGGGTGGGCGCGATCCGTCCGCCGACCGTCCCCGTGGGCACGGCGCGCCTGCGCGTGACGCTGTCGGCCGGCCACACGGAGCAGGACGTGGCACTCTTGATCAATGCAGTCAACAACCTGGAAAGGACGCGCCATGAGTCTTGATGATCCCATCGTCATCGGTACGGCCGAAGTCAATGAAGTGGAAGCGGTGCTGGAGCCGGCATTGGAGCCGGCGCCAGTGGCTGCCGGCCTGCCGTCGCGCTTTGCCTGTTTTGTCACCGGCACCGACACGGAAATCGGCAAGACGCTGACCTCGTCGGCGCTGCTGCACGCGCTGGTGCAGCGCGGCGTGCGCGCCTGCGGCATGAAGCCGGTAGCCGCCGGCGCGGAACTGCGCGATGGCGAGCTGCATAACGAAGACGCCGACAGTCTGAAGGCGGCCGGCAATGTCACGCTGCTGCGCAATCTGACCACGCCCTACATGTTCAGGGAACCGGCCGCGCCGCATATCGCCGCCGCGCTCGAAGGCGTGACGATCGAGTCGGTGCCGATTCTGGCCGCCTACCTGGAAGTGGCGGCCGCCTCGGACGCGGTGGTGGTCGAAGGCGTGGGCGGCTTTCGCGTGCCGCTGTCCGACACTTTCGACACGGCCGACCTGGCGCAGCAGCTGGACCTGCCCGTGATCCTGGTGGTCGGCATGCGCCTGGGCTGCATCAACCAGGCCTTGCTGACGCTCGAAGCGATCGAGGCGCGCGGCTTGAAGGTGATCGGCTGGGTCGCCAATACGCTCGAAGTGGAAATGCGCTTTATCGACGAAAATATCGATGCACTGATCGAACGCATCCCGGCGCCGCTGCTGGGCAAGGTGCCGCGCCTGGCGCAAGCGAGCGCCGAAGAAGCGGCCTCGTATCTCGATTTCACCGGCCTGCCGAACTGGCCGGCGCAGCAAACGAACAACTGATACAAAACAATTGAAGTAACTGAAAACCAAGGAATCACGATGTCATTCATTCAAGAAGCAGCAAAGACCGTCGAACTGCACCGCCCAACCGCGCGCATCACCGTGCCGGAAGCGGCCACCTGGCCCGTCGCCGACGTGCTGGCCCTGTTCGACCTGCCGTTCAACGACCTGATGTTCAAGGCCCAGCAAACCCACCGCGTCAACTTCCCGGACGGCGACGTGGAACTGGCAACCCTGCTGTCGATCAAGACCGGCGGCTGCGAAGAAGACTGCGGCTACTGTCCGCAGGCGGCCCGCTACGACACGGGCGTGGAAGCGAAAAAAATCCTCGATATCGACACCGTGCTGGACGCCGCGCGCCAGGCCAAGGCCAACGGCGCCACGCGTTTCTGCATGGGCGCCGCCTGGCGCAGCCCGAAGGATCGCGACATGGAAAAGGTCGAGGAGATGGTCAGCAAGGTCAAGGCCCTGGGCCTGGAAACCTGTGCCACCCTGGGCATGCTGGAAGAGGGACAGGCCGACCGCCTGAAAAACGCCGGCCTCGATTTCTACAACCATAACCTGGACACGGCGCCCGAGTTCTACGACAACGTGATCTCCACCCGCGAATACCAGGACCGCCTGGACACCCTGGGCCGCGTGCGCGAAGCAGGCCTGAAAGTGTGCTGCGGCGGCATCGTCGGCATGGGCGAGACGCGCCTGCAGCGCGCCGGCCTGATCGCCCAGCTGGCCAACCTGAATCCGTATCCGGAATCGGTGCCGGTCAACCACCTGGTGCAGGTGGAAGGCACGCCGTTATACGGCCTCGAAGCGCTGGACCCGTTTGAATTCGTGCGCACGATTGCGGTCGCCCGCATCACCATGCCGAAAGCGCGCGTGCGCCTGTCGGCTGGCCGCCGCCAGATGGGCGAAGCGGTGCAGGCGATGTGCTTCCTGGCCGGCGCCAATTCCATCTTCTACGGCGACAAGCTGCTGACCACCGACAACCCGGAAGCGGAAGACGACCGCACGCTGCTCAATAAACTGGGCCTGCAGACGCGCGGCGCCATGCTCGAATCGGTACAGAAAGAGAAGTGCGGCTGCTGATCGCAGTCATGTCGGGTTACGCCGTGCCGGCTAACCCGACCTACGATAGCCAGCATCCCATCCGTAGGTCGGCTTGGCGCCCCGCGCGTAAGCCGACAAGCCAGCAGACCAGGTCCATCAAGAGACCGCTGCACCTTTGAGAGAATAGAGAGAGACCATGTTCACAAAAATCCTGATCGCCAACCGTGGCGAAATCGCTTGCCGTGTGGCCGCTACCGCGCGCCGCATGGGCATCCGTACGGTCGCCGTCTATTCGGAAGCCGATGCCAATGCCAGGCATGTGGCAGTCTGCGACGAAGCCGTCCTGATCGGCCCCGCGCCAGCCAAGGAAAGCTATCTGTGCGGCGACAAGATCATCGCCGTGGCGCTGGCTACCGGCGCGCAGGCGATTCATCCCGGCTACGGCTTTTTGTCCGAAAATGCCGACTTTGCCGATGCCTGTACGGCAGCCGGCCTGGTATTTATCGGCCCGCCGGCGTCCGCCATGCGCGCCATGGGCTCGAAATCGGCGGCCAAGTCGCTGATGGAAAAGGCCAACGTGCCGCTGGTGCCCGGCTACCACGGCGAGGAACAGGATGCGGACTTTTTGCACGCGCAGGCCGACCAGATCGGCTACCCGGTACTGCTGAAGGCCTCGGCCGGCGGCGGCGGCAAGGGCATGCGCGTGATCGACAATTCGAATGATTTCAAGGCCGCGCTGGCCTCGTGCATGCGCGAAGCGATCAGCTCTTTCGGCGACGACAAGGTGCTGGCCGAAAAATACCTGTCGCGCCCGCGCCATATCGAGATCCAGGTGTTTGCCGACACCCTGGGTAATTGTATTTACCTGTTCGAGCGCGACTGCTCGGTGCAGCGCCGCCACCAGAAAGTGCTGGAAGAAGCACCGGCGCCCGGCATGCCGCCCGAGCGCCGCGCGGCCATGGGCGAGGCGGCCGTCGCCGCCGCAAAAGCTGTCGGCTACGTGGGCGCCGGCACGGTGGAATTCATCGCCAACCAGGACGGCTCGTTCTACTTCATGGAGATGAACACGCGCCTGCAGGTCGAGCATCCGGTGACCGAAATGATCACCGGCACCGACCTGGTGGAGTGGCAGTTGCGTGTCGCGTTTGGCGAACCGCTGCCGAAAAAACAGCATGAGCTGGCGATCCACGGCCACGCCATCGAAGCGCGCATTTATGCGGAAAATCCGGAGAAGGGTTTCCTGCCGTCGATCGGCACCTTGCGCCATATGCGTTCGCCCAAAGCCGTGGCGTTCGAGCTCGGTGGCACCAGCATGCCGGCCGGCGTGCGCATCGATTCGGGCGTGCGCGAGGGCGACGCGATTTCGCCGTTCTACGATCCGATGATCGCCAAGCTGATCGTCTGGGGCGCGGACCGCCGCGAGGCGCTGGCACGCATGGCGCAGGCGCTGTCCGAATACCAGATCGTCGGCCTGGCCAGCAATATCGCCTTTCTGAAGCGCCTGGTCGAAGGGGAAGCGTTCAGCAACGCCGACCTCGATACGGGCCTGATCGAACGCAACCAGGAAGCGCTGTTCCCGGTCCTGCAGGCGGCGCCCGATACGGCGCTGGCCCTGGCGGCGGTGGCGCTGCTGACGCAGGAAGCCGCCGCCAGCCATGGCAGCGGCCCGTGGGGCGATGCGCTGGGCTGGCGTCTCAATAGCACGCTGGGGCGCACCCTGTCGTTCGCCGACGACTTCGCGCTGGCCGGCGAGAGCAAGGCCTATGCGGTGCGCATCGCCTACCGGCAGGACGGCTGGCTGTTCAACGGCCAGCGTTTGAGCCTGAGCGCGCGCGATGGCCAGGAACTGCATGTGAAACTGGGCGAGCGCGCCGTGCATGGCACCGTGCACCGCGACGGCGAACAGTTCCACGTATTTACCGGCGGCGCGCATTACACGCTGCACTACAACGACCCGATGGCGCATGCGGGCGAAGCGGAAGCCGAAGGCGGGCGCCTGACTGCGCCGATGCCCGGCAAGGTCGTCGCGGTGCTGGTCAACAAAGGCCAGGACGTGAAAAAAGGCGAGCCGCTGGTGATCATGGAAGCGATGAAGATGGAGCACACCATCGCCGCGCCGCATGACGGCCTGGTGGAAGACGTGCTGTATGCGGTGGGCGACCAGGTGGCCGATGGCGCGCCGCTGCTGGCCTTCAAGGCCGCGGCATAGGAGGCCGCCATGCGCATACTGCTGCAACGCCTGGACGGCAAGGAAGCGGAGTGGATCAGCGAGTTTGCCGGACAGCTGCCCGAGGCCGAGGTGATCGCCTGGCGCGAGGGCGAAGCTGCGCCGGACTGCGACTACGCGGTCGTGTTCCGGCCGCCAGACGCCATGCTCGATGCCTTGGTCAAGGTGAAAGCGATTTTCAATATGGGCGCCGGCGTGGATGCCTTGTTGAAATTCGGCGACGCACTGCCGGCACATATCCCGCTGGTGCGCCTCGACGATGCGGGCATGGGCGTGCAGATGGCCGAGTATGTCAGCCACGCCGTGCTGCGCCACTTCCGCCGTTTCGACGATTACGAGGCGCAGGCGCGCGCCGGCATCTGGCAGCCGCTGCCCGCGTTCGACAAGGTCGATTTTCCCGTCGGCGTGCTGGGCCTGGGCGTGCTGGGCACGCGCGTGCTCGATGCGCTGGCGCAGTTCGAGTTTCCGCTGCGCGGATGGAGCCGCAGCCAGAAGCGCATTGATGGCGTCGAATGCTTTGCGGGCGAGGAGGGACTCGAAACCTTCTTGCGCGGCACGCGTCTGCTGATTTGCCTGCTGCCGCTGACACCCGACACGCACAACCTGCTGGACCGCACGCGGCTGTCGATGCTGCTGCCGGGCGCGTATGTGATCAACGTGGCGCGCGGCGCGCATCTGGCCGAGCCGGATCTCTTGAGCCTGATCCGTTCGGGCCATCTCGCCGGCGCCACGCTGGACGTGTTCCGCAACGAGCCGCTGCCGCAGCAGCACCCGTTCTGGCAGGAGCCGCGCATTACCATTACGCCGCATATTTCCGCCAATACGCTGCGCCGCGAAAGCGTGGCACAGATCGCCGCCAAGATGCGCCGCCTGCAGGCCGGCGAACTTGTCGCCGGCACCGTCAACCGTTTGCAAGGATACTGAAATGAACAGCCAACCGCATCTGCCGAAACAGGTCAAGATCGTCGAAGTGGGCCCGCGCGATGGCCTGCAAAATGAAAAGGACACCATCAGCGCCGCCGTCAAGATCGAACTGGTCGACCGGCTGACGCAAGCGGGGTTTGCGAATATCGAAGCGGCGTCGTTCGTGTCGCCGAAATGGGTGCCGCAGATGGCTACCAGCACCGAGGTCATGGCCGGCATCGCGCGCCGCGCCGGCACAATTTACTCCGCGCTGACGCCCAACATGCAGGGTTTCGAGGCAGCGCTGGCGGCCAGGGCCGATGAAGTGGTGATCTTCGGCTCGGCCTCCGAAGCCTTCTCGCAAAAGAACATCAACTGCTCGATCGCCGAGTCGATCGCCCGCTTCGAAGGGGTGGCAAAAGCGGCAAAAGACAATGGCCTGCGCCTGCGCGGCAGCATCAGCTGCGCGTTTGGCTGCCCGTACCAGGGCGAGGTGCCGCTCGACGCCGTGGCCGACGTGGTGAAACGCATGCGCGACCTGGGCTGCGACGAAATCGATATTGCCGACACCATCGGCGTGGCCACGCCGAGAAAAACCCAGGCAGTGATGGCGCGCGCCATCGAGGCGTTTCACGTGGACGGCCTGTCCGGCCACTTCCACGACACCTACGGCCAGGCGCTGGCGAATATCTACGCCAGCCTGGAGCTGGGCATCGCCATCTATCACTCGTCGGTCTCCGGCCTGGGCGGCTGCCCGTACGCCAAGGGCGCCACCGGCAATGTCGCCACCGAAGACGTGCTGTACATGATGAACGGGCTGGGGATCGCCACCGGCATCGACCTGGACCTGGTGGTCGACGCGGGCCAGTTCATTTCGCAGCAGCTGGGGCGCAAGGGATCGAGCCGGGCGGGCAATGCGCTGGCGGCGAAGCGGGCGGCGGCATAATCTGGCGTCACCGGGGTTTTGGCCAGCAATGGTGTCGGATTACGGCCCGTCGGACCTAATCCGACCTACGCGGCTTTCGTAGGTCGGGTTAGGCCGCAGGCCGTAACCCGACATCACCCACACCGCCCAGATTACCCCAATTGTCAGGCCGCAGGCCGTAACCCGACATCACCATGGCCAACACGCATGAATTGTACGGACGAAAAAAAACCCGAGAGCCGTAACTCTCGGGTTTTTTTCTACATATTTGGTCGGAGTACAAGGATTCGAACCTTGGACCCCCTGGTCCCAAACCAGGTGCGCTACCGGGCTGCGCCACACTCCGAAGACCAAGATAATACAGACCATATTCAATTCGGTCAAGGGTCCGGCAAAACTTCGCGAAAATAATTTACGCCGCTGGCCGCCATCTCTGTTTTGATGCCAAAAAAGTATGCGACACTGAGCGCCAGTTTTCTCTCACAGGATGCGAAAACATGACGGCACTACCCTTGGTCTATTCTTCTGATGATTACCGTGGCCCGGCGCACCGGCGCCGCCTGCTGCTTGGCGCCGGCGTCTTGCTGCTGCATGTGGCGTTGCTGTACGGCTGGCGCGACGCCAGGCCGCCAGCGCTGCCCGATTCCGGCCCCAGGGTGGAATCGGTCGCCGTATGGATACGGCCACTGGCGATCAAGCCGCCACCGCCGCCGGTTGCCACGGTGGAGCCGAAGCGCGAACCGAAGCCGGTGCGTGCGGCCAGCGCCAGCAGCGCCAGGGCCAGGCCATCCGTCGCGCCGCCAGCCGAACCGGGCCCGAATGCCATCAAGCTGGCGCCCGCAATTACGCCAGCCGAGACGCCGGCCGCCGAAACACCGAAATTCGATATGGCAGCGGCACTGTCAACAGCGCGCAAGGTGGCCGGCGAGCGCGACCCGTCCAGGGTCGGCACGGCAGTTGGCCAGATTCCCGATAAACCTTTGCAGACGGAAACTCAGCTGGCGCGCGATATCGCCAGTGGCAAGCGCGGCGACTGCCGTACCGCCTATGCAGGGGCAGGGCTGCTGGCGCCCGTGATGATGCTGTTGGATAAAAAAGATAGCGGCTGCAAGTGGTAGGGGCCTGACAACCTACCCAATATGGGTACGATCATGCCCATGTTGGGTGGACTTACTCCTGTCCCTTCAACTGCAACGCCCGCTCATACAAGGCGTTTTTCTTGCGCCCTGTAATTTGCGCCGTCAGGTTGGCGGCCTGCTTGACGCTGCATTCGGCCAGTAAAATATTGAGGATACGCTCGGCTTCCACGTCTTCCGCGTCCTGCGCTTCGGTGGCGCCTTCGAGCAGGATCACGAATTCGCCTTTTTCGCGGTGCGCGTCGGCGCGGATCCAGGCTTCGGCCTCGGACAGGGGGCAGCGGTGGATTTCTTCGAACAGCTTGGTCAGTTCGCGCGCGAACACCACCTGGCGCGCCGGCTCGAATGCCTCGGCCAGGGCCGTGGCGCAGTCGAGGATGCGGTGCGGCGCTTCATAGAAGACCATGGTGGCGGTCACGCCGCGCAGGCTGTGCAGCATGTTTTCGCGCTGCTTCGATTTCGCCGGCAGGAAGCCGACAAAATAGAACTGGTCGTTCAGCAGGCCGCTGGCGGAAATGGCGGTAATCGCCGCCGAGGCGCCCGGCAGCGGCAACACGCGCAGGCCGGCGGCGCGCACGGCGTCGACGATGCGTGCGCCGGGGTCGGACACGGCCGGGGTGCCCGCATCGGAGACCAGCGCGATGCGCTCGCCGGCATGCAGGCGGGCGATCAGGGTTTGCGCCACTTCGCGCTCGTTATGTTGATGAGCAGCAATTAACGGCTTGTTCAGGCCAAAACGCGTCAGCAGGTGCGCCGTATTGCGGGTATCTTCACAGGCGACGGCGTCAGCCAGGCTCAGCAAGTGCAAGGCGCGCAGACTGATGTCGGTGACATTGCCGATGGGCGTGGCCACTACATACAATGTTGCGATAGGATAGACCTGGTGCGCGGCCTCTGTCATGATGGGCAGGCTGGCGATGGAACTGATTTCTTGTACGGTCATTTTGGAGGTTAAATGCTTGCTAATAGTGTGAAGTTACTGCTTGTTTGTGCCGCGACCGGCATGCTGAGCGCTTGCAGCACGCCTTGCGACGCGCCCGGGCAATTGTGCGCGCCTATTGAATCAAACACAAGGGCAGTACCGCCGCCGCGCTCCCTGCCGGCACCCGCACCGGTGCCCGCGCCGCTGCCGAAACCGCCCGTGCCCGAGCCTGTGACCTTCGCCGTGGCCGTGCCCGACATCACCTCGTATGACGACAGCGGCAAGGCCAATGTCGCGCCGATCACGGGCAAGCCGGCCACCGGCACCGCGCAGGACCTGCCGGCCGCCACGGCGCCGGCGCCGTCCGACGGCAAGCAGCATCATATCGGCCTGCTGCTGCCGCTGCGCTCGGAAACCCTGGGCCCGGCGGCATCGCTGCTGCGCGCCGGCTTCATGGCCGCCTACGAACGCGACCGCAGCGGCTTCGAGGTGACCGTGATCGATACGGGTGACGGTAGCGCCGACGTGCTCAACAAGTTTGCGCAAGCGCAGGAGGAACAGGATATCGTCGTCGGCCCGCTGTCGCGCTCGGCCGTCACGGCGGTGGCCAACAGCGACCTGGTGAAAAAGCCGACGATCGCGCTGAACCATCCCGAGAACCGCGGCGAAGCGCGCCTGCCGGCCAAGCTGCTGGTAATGGGCCTGTCGATCGAAGCGGAAGCGCGGCAGGTCGCCGCCTGGGCCGCCAGCGAGCAGCCGCGCGCCAATGCCCTGATTCTGTCGGCCGGCTCGGCCTCGCAGCGCCGCACCAGCACCGCCTTCAAACAGGAATGGCTGCGCCAGGGCGGCAGCGCCGACCAGGTCGACCTGACGGCCACCAATGGCTACCTGAGCGACGCCGAAATGGTGCAATTGCGCGCGCGCCTCGGCACCAATCCGCCGGCGCTGCTGTTTGCCGCGCTCGACGCCGACCAGGCGCGCCAGCTGCGCGTGGCGATCGGCCCCGACCTGCCGCTGTATGGCACCTCGTCGCTGAACCCCGGCATCGGCCGCGGCGCCAGCGGCCCGGAGCTGGACGGCGCGCGCCTGCTCGACCTGCCATGGCAGGTGCAGCGCGACCATCCGCAGGTGATGGTCTATCCGCAGCCGCCACAACCGGCCGACGGACGCCTGACGGCCGACATGGAACGCCTGTATGCGCTGGGCATCGACGCCTTCCGCGTGGCGCGCGAAGTGGCGCTGCGTCCGAACGCGCCGTTTACGCTCGATGGCGTGACGGGCCGCCTGGCTGTGCGCCAGGAAGCCGGGCAGATTCGTTTCGAGCGTACCGAGCAGGCCGCCACGTACCAGCAGGGCGTGCTGGGCACCTGGCCGCCGAAAGAGCTGCCGCAGCCTGCGGCATTGCCACTGGCGCAGTAAGAGAAACGCCATGCCGCGGACCCCGCAGGACAAGCGTGCGCTGGGGCGGCTGGCCGAAGACGATGCGCTGGCCTATCTGCTGCTGCAGGGGCTGGTACTGGTGCAGCGCAATTTCCTGTGCCAGGGCGGCGAGCTGGACCTGATCATGCGCGACGGCAAAAGCATCGTGTTTGTCGAAGTGCGCCAGCGCAGCAGCCAGAACTTTGGCGGCGCCCTGGCCAGCATCACGCCCACCAAGCAGCGGCGCATGGTGCGCGCCGCGCAGACCTGGCTGCTGACGCAAAAGAGCCTGCCAGCGTGCCGCTTCGACGCCGTCGTCATCGATGGCAAGCGCATGGAATGGCTGAAAAACATCCTCGATATGTAAGCATTTTTAACAGCGCTTGTCCGCCTCGCCGCGCGCCTGCACTATAATCGGCAGACTATGAATAATCAACGCATCCTCTCGCACTTCCACGAAAGTGCCGAACTCAAGATCCAGGCCGCCACGGTGCTGGCCCCTTCCATTGCGCAGGCGATCGAGCTGATGTTTTCCGCCTTGTCGAATGGCAACAAAATCCTGGCCTGTGGCAATGGCGGTTCCGCCGCCGACTGCCAGCATTTTGCCGCCGAACTGGTCGGCCGTTTCGAGCGTGAACGCTTTCCGCTGCCGGCGCTGGCATTGACCACCGACACCTCGATCATGACGGCGGTCGCCAACGATTACAGCTACCGCGAGATTTTCTCGAAACAGGTGCAGGCCTTCGGCCAGGCCGGCGATATCCTGCTGGCCATTTCCACCTCGGGCAACTCCGGCAACGTGCTGGCGGCGGTCGAGGCGGCACTCGAGCGCGAAATGCGCGTGGTGGCGCTGACGGGCAAGGACGGCGGCGCGATCGGCAAAGTGCTGACCGATGCCGACGTGCATATCTGCGTGCCGGCCGAACGCACGGCGCGCATCCAGGAAGTCCATCTGACCACCATACATTGCATTTGCGACGGCATCGACGTCGCACTATTCGGAGGAGACGTGAATGACTAAATTCGGTACTGGCCCAGGCTGGAAACGCGTACAACGCCCATTGGCGACCGCCCTGCTGTGCGGCGCCATGCTCACCTCGCTGACAGGCTGCATCGAACTGATGGTCGGTGGCGCGGTGATGAGCGGTGTCGCCGCGGCAGACCGCCGCACCCTGGGCGCCCAGACCGAAGACAAGGCGATCGCCGTAAAAGGCGAGGCACGCATGCCCGCCATTACGGGCGATGTCGGCCATGTCAATGTCACCAGTTTCAACCGCCGCGTATTGCTGTCGGGCGAAGTGCGCGATGAAGCGATGAAAGCTGCGGCCGAGCGCGAAGTGCGCACCATCGATGGCGTGCAGTCCGTCTACAACGAACTGGTCATCGCCGGCCCGGCCAGCTATACCTCGCGCTCGAACGATGCGCTGATCACCACCAAGGTCAAGGCCAGCCTGGTCGACATGAAAACCATCTCGGCCGCCTCGTTCAAGGTCGTTACCGAAAGCGGCACCGTGTTCCTGATGGGCCGCGTGACCCAGCGCGAAGGCACCGTGGCCGCCGATGTGGCGCGCGGCGTGGGCGGCGTGCAGAAAGTGGTCAAGCTGCTCGACTACATCTCGGAAGAGGAACTCAAGCAGTTCCAGGCGGCGCCGGCGCGCACCGGCGCTCCTGCCGCGCAATAAAACCCTGGGCCATCCGACCTGCGGCAAGCATGTGATGATGGGGCTATAATGGCCCCATCGTTACGTATCTGGTGTGTAAAACTATGTCAACATCGAGCTCGAAGTCCTGGATCAAGCCTGCCCTGATTGCCGTGCTGGTCGCCGGCGTGGCCGCAGCCGGCTATCTGTCGCTGAACAACAAGCAGAGCGCACCGGACGTCACCTTCCACGCCATCGACGGCGAAAAGATCTCGTCCGCCAGCCTGCGCGGCAAGGTAGTCATGGTCAATTTCTGGGCCACTTCGTGCACCACTTGTGTGGCGGAAATGCCGGAGATGGTCGACACCTACAACAAATACAAGTCGCAAGGCTTGGAATTCGTGGCAGTGGCCATGCAATACGATCCGGCCAACTACGTGCTGAACTTTGCGCAGACGCGCCAGCTGCCGTTCAAGGTCGCGCTCGACGTGACGGGCGAAGCGGCCAAGGCCTATGGCGACGTGGCCATGACGCCGACCACCTTCGTGCTCGACAAGCAGGGCAAGATTCTCAAGCGCTATGTGGGCAAACCCGAGTTTGCCGAACTGCACAAACTGCTGGAAACGGCCATCGCGGGATAAACATCCGCGCACAACACATAACGTTGTTGCAAATGATTGCCTGATTGATATAACCTTCCATTTCGTGAATCCCGTTCACCTTGTGAAGGTTAGCCGTGTCTCCTGACGCCTCATCGCTCGACCCGCAACAACTGAAAGCCTGGCTGCTTGCGGCCGGCAACAAGGACGCCAAGGCGTTCCGCCACCTCTATAACGCTACCTCATCGAAACTGTTTGGCTTCGCGCTGCGTATATTGCATAAGCAAGAGCTCGCTGAAGAAGCCTTGCAGGAGGGTTTCGTCGCCATCTGGAACAACGCCGCCGGTTATCAGAGTCATCTGGCCGCGCCGATGACCTGGATGGCCACCATCGTGCGCAACAAGGCGTTCGATGTGCTGCGGCGTAGCGACGACACGGTTGAAATCGATGCGGAACAATTTGATGGCGAAGTCATGAACGCACTACGGGATCCCCAGGCCACGCCGATCGAGTCGCTGCAGATCAGCGGCGATGCGAAAGCGCTGGCGTTTTGCATGTCGGCCCTGGAAGGGCTGCACCGGCAGGTGGTCGCGCTGGCGTACTTCCACGACCTGTCGCACAGCGAAGTGGCGCAGCAGATGTCGCTGCCGATCGGCACCGTCAAGACCTGGATACGGCGCAGCCTGGAGCGCTTGCGCACCTGCCTGGCCAAACGGGAGGCGCCATGAATATCCGCGGCAACGACCCATTGCGCCAGAAGCTGGCGTCCGAATACGTGCTGGGCACGCTGAAGGGCGGTGCAAGGCGCCGTTTCGAGGGCTGGCTGTACAACGACGCCGACCTGCGCAATATCACGGCCGAATGGCGCCAGCGCCTCGAACCGATGGCGGAATTCGCCACGCCGGTGGCGCCGCCCAAGCGCGTCTGGCAGCAGATCGAGCAACGGTTGCACCTGACACCACAGGGCGGCTGGACACGGTGGCGCGAGTCGGTCTCCTTCTGGCGTTCGCTGGGCCTGGCCTCGAGCGCGATCGCCGCGCTGCTGGTGATCGTGCTGTCGACGCAGCTGGTGAACGCGCCGCAAATCAGCCATGTGGCCACGTTAATGGACGAGAAATCGCAGACGGCCCTGCTGCTGACGGCCGACAGCCGCCACGACACGCTGGAAGTGCGCATGGTGGGCAATGCCCCGGTGCCTGCTGACCGCGATCTGGAACTGTGGGCCGTGCCGAAAAGCGGCAACCCGCGCTCCTTGGGCCTCCTGGCCGACAAGGGCAGCGTGAAGCTGGCCCTGTCCGAGCGCGCGATCGGCGGCGATGTGGCGCTGCTGGCCGTGACCTTGGAGCCGCGCGGCGGCTCGCCCGATCCGAATGGACCGACCGGGCCGATTTTGTACAAGGGTAATTGGGTAAGGTTGTAACCCGCACGGCGCAACTGCCGGGATCGGACCCTCAATACCGCAAACGCAGAGGCTAGCGCCAACGGTCGAGGGGGTCTGACCCCGGGTTTATTTAGGATAAAGAATCATCTGCGTGCAGCGAAACAGCGCCAGTGTCTTGCCCGTTTCCTTGCTCGTCACCACGGCATCCCATACCTGCGTATTGCGGCCCTTGTGCTCGACTTTTGCCGTGCACACGATGGTGCCATCGCGGGCCGTGCCCAGGTGGTTCGATTTGAGCTCGATGGTGGTGAAATTGTTCGCGCCTTCGGGCAGGTTGGCGATGCAGCCATAGCCGGACGCCGTGTCGGCCAGCGTCACCACGCTGCCGGCGTGCAGGTAGCCGTTCGGCGCCAGCAGGTGCGGCAGCACGGGCAGCTCGGCCGTCACCTTGCCGTCGCCGACGGAGGTGATGACGATGCCAAGGTGGCCGGGCAGGCGGCCAATGCCGCGCTGGTTCAATACGTCGAGGGTAATGTCTGGATTGCTCATGGTCTGTCTCTGTCTTTCTTGTAGGGTGTGAAAACACTATGATGATAGCAACTTTCCCTGTTGTGGGTAGGCCACCGGCGTTGCACCAGAAGCAAATCAATTGCAACAGACGCTGACAAGCCAGCGTGTTTCTTGCTACTATGCGCCACATGTCTACCCGCCAGCCCACCCGCAAGCCAGTCACCAGGACGTCCGCCCTCGCGCGCACGCCGTGGCAACTGTGCGTGGCGCTGTTCAGTGCGCTGGCGCTGGTGTTCCTGCTGTCGACGGCTGCCTCGCACCTGCACAAGACCAGCCTCGACGCGGAAGAGTGCGCGCTGTGCGCCACCGCCATCGACAAGGTGGCGGACATTGCCGTGCCGCCGGCGCTGGTCGAACCGCCGGCGCAATTGCTGCCGTACCGCCTGCTGGCGGTGCTGCCGGCACTGCCCGCTCCCGTTATTACCCTGCTGTTGCCGCCCGTGCGCGGCCCGCCATCCACCTCGCTGTAGTTCCCACGCCGTTTTTCTTTTGCAGGCTGCATGCCGCACGTCCACAGAATCGTGCCGTGCCGCCTGGCGTTTACTATTTCGAGGTTTACCATGCAACACACTCCACGCCTGAGCGCGCTGTCGCTCGCCATTGCCAGCCTGTTTACCATTTCCGCCCATGCGGCCGATGCCACACCCGACACCGCCACCGAGGCGGCGCCACCAGAGATGCAGACGGTCGAAGTCACCTCGGCCCACCTGAAAAGCGCGCGCATCGACCTGTCGCCGAAAGTGGGCACCACCATCTACAGCATCGACAGCCACATGATCGGCATGCTGGGCCAGGGCGACAATACGCCGTTCAATGAAGTGCTGCTGCGCCTGCCAGGCGTGTCGCAGGACTCGAAAGGCTCGGGCGCCCTGCACGTGCGCGATGACCATGCGAACGTGCAATACCGCATCAATGGCGTGCAGCTGCCCGAAAGCATCAGCGGCTTTGGCCAGTCGATCGACACGCGCCTGATCGACAAGACCGATTTCATGACGGGTGCCTTGCCGGCCCAGTTCGGGCTGCGCACGGCCGGCATTGTCGATATCGAAACCAAGGAAGGCGGGCTGACGCCCGGCGGACGGATCGGCATCCTGGTCGGCAGCCACAACCATATCGAACCAAGCGCCGAGTTCTTCGGCAGCGTCGGCAAGTTCAATTACTACCTGTCCGGCAGCTACCTGGGCAATTCGCTGGGCGTGGAAAATCCGCAGGACACGCGCAACGCGCTGCACGACAAGACGCGCCAGAACAAATCGTTCGGCAACCTGTCGTACTTCCTCGATGACAATACGCGCCTGGGCGCCATGTTCGGCACCTACAACGGCCGCTTCCAGATTCCGAACAATCCGGACCAGGCGCCCGGCTTCACGCTGGCTGGCCGCAGCGATGCGCAGGCCGGCAGCGCCACCTTGCCGTCGTCCCAGCTCGATGAAAACCAGCGCGAGGTGAACCGCTTCGTGGTGCTGTCGCTGCAGAAAAGCCTGGGCGACCTCAACTACCAGGTGTCCGCCTTCCACCAGTATTCGCAGCTGCACTTCACGCCCGATTCGATTGGCGACCTGATCTATAACGGCGTCGCTTCGGACTCGCGCCGCTCGAACAGCGCCTCCGGTGCGCAGTTCGATGTCAGCTACAAATTGCAGCAGGACCATACGGTGCGCGCGGGCCTGGCCTACACGCGCCAGAAAACCGGCAGCGACAATACGGTGGCCGTGTTCCCGGCAGACGACAACGGACAGACCTCGGCCACGCCGATCTCGATTATCGACAACAGCGGCAAGACCGGCACGCTGTCGAGCTTTTACCTGCAGGACGAATGGCATATCGGCAAGCCGCTGACCCTGAACTACGGCGCCCGCTACGACAAGGTGTCGGCGTATACCAGCGAGCAGCAATGGAGCCCGCGCGTCAACCTGGCCTACCAGATGGCGCCAGGCACCGCCGTGCACGCCGGCTATTCGCGCTACTTCACGCCGCCACCGCAGGAACTGGCCGCGCAGGGCAGCATCGACCTGTATGCGAACACCACCAATGCGCCGGAAATTGCCACCTCCGACAACGTCAAGGCCGAGCGCACGCATTACTATGACGTGGGCATCAGCCACCAGGTCAACTCCAAGCTGACGCTGACGGCCGACGCCTACTACAAGAAAATCAGCAACCTGCTCGACGAAGGCCAGTTCGGCCAGGCGCTGATACTGACGCCGTTCAATTACGCGCAAGGGTATGCCAAGGGCCTGGAATTGTCGGCCATCTACAGCGAGAAAAACTGGGGCGTGTTCCTGAACGCCAGCACGCAAAAGGCGCAGGGCCGCAATATCAATTCCGGCCAGGCCCTGTTCGGTGCGGACGAGATCTCTTACATCAGAAACAACTATGTGTATCTCGACCATGACCAGACCTACACGATGTCCGGTGGCGGCCACTATCACTTTGGCGATTCGCAAGTCAGTGCTGACTTCCTGTACGGCAGCGGCCTGCGCATGACGCCGGACGACGCGGCGCCGAACTCGGGCCACCTGCCGCACTACTTCACGGTTAACACGACCTTGACGCATACGTGGAAAAACACGCCGGTTGGCAAGGTGGAAGGGCGCCTGGCGCTGATCAACCTGTTCGACAAATCGTACCTGCTGCGCGACGGTTCCGGCGTGGGCGTCGGTGCCCCGCAGTATGGCGCGCGCCGCAGCCTGTATGCGGGACTGTCCACGAGTTTCTAAAAGTTACGTGCGAAGACAGCGGCAGGGAGCAACGCCTGCCGCTGTCGGTTGCCGTCGATTCAGCCCCAGGCAATCGGCTGCTGGCCGTGTTCCTGCAGATAGGCATTGGCCTGGCTGAACGGCTTGCTGCCAAAGAAGCCGCGGTGCGCGGACAGCGGCGACGGGTGCGGCGCCGTCAATACCTTGTGCTTGCCCTCGTCAATCAGCGCGCGCTTGGCGATCGCATACGCGCCCCACAGAATAAAGACAATGCCTTCGCGCTCCTCGGAAAGATGGCGGATCGCGCTGTCGGTCAGCTTTTCCCAGCCCTTGCCCGCATGCGAGCCGGCCGCGCCCGAGCGCACGGTCAGCACGCTGTTGAGCAGGAACACGCCTTGCTCGGCCCAGTCGCTCAAATCCGTGCTGGTGCGCTGTACGTCCACATCGCTTTTCAATTCCTTGAAGATATTTTGCAGACTCGGCTGCGGGCGTGTGCCTTCCGGTATCGAAAAGCACATCCCCATGGCCGCGCCCGGGGTGTGGTACGGGTCCTGCCCCAGGATCACCACCTTGACCTGCTCGAACGGGGCCAGGTCGAACGCGCGGAAGATGGCTTTGCCGGGAGGGAAGCACGGCCCGGCCGCATATTCTTCCTTGACGAACGCCGCCAGGCTGGTCCACCAGGGCTGCTCGAATTCGGCCTGCAGCCGCTGTTTCCACGATGGTTCGATGCGTACTTCCATGACAACTCCATAGTTTTTTGGCCAGCCGAGTATAGACTGCCAGCTAATATTTCTGCTTTACATTTCTATAAAGAAAAGCCGCCCGGCTTGCGCGGGGCGGCTCGATCTCGCTGCGGCTGGTGCTTAATTGTTCAGCGCCGACTCCACCCCAGCCATATGCGCCTGCTCATCCGCATGGTAGGAGCTGCGCACCATGGCGCCGACGGCGGCGTGGGTAAAGCCCATCTTGTAGGCTTCCGCCTCGAACATCTTGAACACGTCCGGGTGCACGTAGCGGCGGACCGGCAGGTGGCTGTTCGATGGCGCCAGGTACTGGCCGATGGTCAGCATGTCGATGTCGTGCTCGCGCATGTCGCGCATCACTTGCAGGATTTCTTCGTCCGTTTCGCCCAGGCCGACCATGATGCCGGACTTGGTTTTCACGTCCGGGTACATGGCCTTGAAGTCTTTCAGCAGCTTCAGCGAATGCATGTAGTCGGAACCGGGGCGCGCTTCCTTGTACAGGCGCGGCGCCGTTTCCAGGTTGTGGTTCATCACGTCCGGCAGGCCGTCCTTGAACAAATTCAGCGCTTTTTCCAGGCGGCCACGGAAGTCGGGCACCAGCACTTCGATGCGGGTGTTCGGCGACAGGGCGCGCGTTTGCTGGATGCACTCGACGAAGTGGCCGGCACCGCCGTCGCGCAGGTCGTCGCGGTCGACCGAGGTGATGACGACATAGTTCAGGCGCAGCTTGGCGATGGTTTTCGACAGGTTGGCCGGCTCTTCCTTGTCGAGCGGATCAGGGCGGCCGTGGCCGACGTCGCAGAACGGGCAGCGGCGCGTGCACTTGTCGCCCATGATCATGAAGGTGGCCGTGCCCTTGCCGAAGCATTCGCCGATGTTCGGGCAGCTCGCTTCTTCGCACACGGTGACCAGGTTGTTTTCGCGCAGCGTATCCTTGATTTCATAGAAGCGGGTCGAGGCCGAGGCGGCCTTGACGCGGATCCAGTCCGGCTTTTTCAGGCGCTCGACTTGCTCGATCGGAATGATCTTGATCGGGATGCGCGAGGTCTTGCTGGCGCCTTTTTGCTTTTCGCTCGGATTGTAGACGGGAGCGGCTGCGGCGACGGGGGCGGTGCTGGAAATGGTCTCAGAAGTCATGGCTGCAAGCCCTTGACGGGCGGTGTTGGTTTGTTTGCTCAGGCATCCGCTGCCTGAGGCGCGCCTGCGGCGCTCTGCTGTACATCGAGTAATACGGTCAGTTCACGGGCCAGCGCGCGTTGCACGTCGGCCAGCGGCGCGTCCACGCCCATGCTGCGCATGTCGACCGTTTTCAGGCCGGAATAGCCGCACGGGTTAATCCAGGAAAACGGCGCCAGGTCCATCGCCACATTGAGCGATACGCCATGGTAGGTGCAGCCGTTGCCGCGCACTTTCAAGCCCAGCGCGGCGATCTTCGCACCCTTGTCGGGTCCGCCGGCGATATAGATGCCGGGCGCGCCATCGATGCGCTCGCCTGCAAGATTATACGCCGCCAGCACATTGATGATGGCCTGCTCGATTTTATGCACGAACTGGCGCGCATACAGCTTGCCGCCCGGCTTGTTGCGGCGCAGGTCCATCAGCAAATAAATCACCACCTGGCCCGGGCCGTGAAACGTCACTTCGCCGCCGCGGTCGGTCTGCACTACCGGGATTGCGTCCGCGCCAGCGAGCAGATGGCCGCGGTCGGCCGCCAGCCCCAGCGTGAACACGGGCGGATGCTCGACGATCCACAGTTCGTCGCGCGTTTCCGTCGTGCGCGCATCGGTAAACGCGCGCATGGCGGCAAAGGTCGGCTCGTAATCGACGCGGCCCAGCTCGCGGATCAGGGCCGCTTCGGTTCGGGTGGTGGTCATGACAGATTCTGTGGTCGGCTGCCGGCGCCTGGTGGACGCTGCGGCGAAGCCGTGATTATACCGCCAGCCCGGCATTGGGGTCAGCGTAGCCCGGTAGTAGCGGCGGGAATGGCGAGATTATCGTTACCCGAGTGCAACAACAGCTGCGCCAGCACAGGCGCGGCCAGGCGGATCTGCGCCGGACTCAAGGCCGTATAGCCGATCAGCACGGCAGGTGCCAGGCGCGCCTGCTGGCACAATTCGCCCAGCGGTTGCAAGGCCAGCCCGGCCTGCGCCGCCTGTGCGCAAAAAACCGTTTCATCGCTGCCCGGCGGCAGCCACAGCACGCAGTGAAAACCGGCCTGCTGGCCGCTGATGCGGTAGCGGCCCGGCGCCTGCTGCTCCAGGCAGGCCAGCAGCAGGTCGCGCCGCTCCTTGTAGGCCAGGCGCGCCTGGCGCAGATGACGCACGAACGCGCCTTCTTCCATCCAGTCGGCCAGCGCCAGCTGTTCCGTCATGCCGACCGAGCGGCCCGTCAGTTGCAGCGTGCGCAGCAGCAGCGGGCGCACGCCGGGCGGCAATACCATGAAGCCGATGCGCAGGCCGGCAAACAGAGTCTTGTTGAAGCTGCCGCAATAAATCACGCGCTGGTACTGGTCCAGCGACTTCAGGGCCGCCAGCGGCGCGCTCTGGTAATTGAATTCACTGTCGTAATCGTCTTCCACCACCCAGGCGCCGCTGTCACTGGCCCAGTCGAGCAGCGCCAGGCGGCGCGTGACGGACATGGTCACGCCCAGCGGCGACTGGTGCGCCGGCGTCACATACACCAGGCTGGCATCGGTGTGCACCTGCAAGGCCTGGCAATCGATGCCTTCGGCGTCCACCGGCAGATCGACCGGCACCGCGCCGGCCAGCGCAAACAGGGCGCGCGCCATCGGGTAGCCCGGGTCTTCCAGGCAGACCTTGTCGCCGTCGCGCACGATGCTGCGGGCGATCAGGTCGAGCGCATGGCGGATGCCGGTGGTCACCACGATATCGTGCGGATCGCAGCGGATGCCACGGTACTTGGCCAAGTAGTCGGCGATCTGCCGGCGCAATTGCGGCGCGCCGGCCGGATCGGCGCTGCACAGCTGGGCGGGCGTGGCGGCGGCCAAGGCCCGGGCGGCGCAGCGCGACCACGACGCGGTGGAAAACAGGCTGGCGTCGGCGCGGCGCGCCACGAACGGCAGACCGTCGCGCACGCCGGTGTCGGCGGCAGGCGGTGGCGCCACCGAGGGATGGCCGGGCGCATCCAGGCCAGCCATCAGGAAGCGTTCCGGCACCACCGCGCACACGCGCGTGCCGGAGCCGGGAATGCGCGTGACATAGGCTTCCGCGTGCAGGCGGTCGAACACGGTTTCGATGGTGCCGCGCGACAGTTCCCAGCGCGCGGCCAGGGCGCGGCTCGACGGCAGGCGGCTGCCGGCCGGCAAGGTCTTGTTCAGGATGGCAGCGCGCAATGCCTCATACGCGCCATCCTGTTTGCTGACGCCCGGATGATCGAGCCAGCTGGTGGGGCGCGGCAAGTCCAGCGCCAGCGGTGTTTTTCCTCGCGGCATAAATAGCGTCCAAGTGGTCCAATGGAATTTTGCGTAACCGGCTCTTCGCATTACACCACAACCATTTTATTCTCACCGTTCTGGTGCGCCAACCCGGCGTACCGCCTGAGCTATCCGTGGAAAACATGCCGACAACAACATCCCCGCCACTGTGGGCCTGGAGCGCCATCCTGCTGTTGCTGGTCTGCCTGTCGCGCATCGGCATCGACATGTACCTGCCGTCGCTGCCCGCCATGGCCGACGCCCTGCATGCCAGCGATGCGCAATTGCAGCTGACGCTGAGCGTGTTCCTGGCCGGTTCGGCCGCCTCGATGCTGGTCTGTGGGCCGCTGATCGACCGGTACGGACGCCGTCCGGTGCTGCTGGCCGGCACCGCGATCTATGTGCTGGCCAGCATCGCGTGCGCCTGCGCACCGGACGCCCCTGTGCTGATCGCGGCGCGCCTGCTGCAGGCATTCGGCGGCTGCAGCGGCACCATCATCGGCCGCGTGATGGTGCGCGACCGTTTCGATCCCGCCACCCAGGCGCGCATGCTGGGCCGCATCTCGATGGGCATGGGCCTGTCGCCCATCGTGGCGCCGCTGGCCGGCAGCGTGCTGGACGCCGCCTTCGGCTGGCGCGCCGTGTTCGGCGTGCTGAGTGGACTGGGCTTGCTGTCGCTGGCAGTGATCGCCGCGTATGTGCCGGAAACCCGGCCGGGCAAAGCGGCACCGGCGCAACCGGTGCCGGCGCTGTACCGGCGCCTGCTGAGGGATTGGTATTTCCTGCGCTATGCGCTGGCCATCGGGTTTGTGTACTGCACTTATTTTCCGTTCATTGCGGAATCGTCGGTGCTGCTGCAACGGGGCATGGGCCTGTCGCCGCTGGCCTATGCGCTGGTGTTTGCGCTGACGGTCAGCGGCTATATCGCCGGCTCGACGCTGTTCCGGCGCTGGGCGCCGCGCCATGGCCCGGACCGCATGCTGGCGCTGGCCGTGGCGCTGAACCTGGCCGGTGCGGCCAGCCTGCTGGTGGCTGGCAGCCTGGCGCCGCAGCAGCTGGCGTCGCTGGTGGCGCCGATGCTGCTGGTGATGGTGTCGGTCGGCATGGCGATCCCCGCCTGCCAGCTGGCCGTGCTGCAGCCGTATGGCGCCCAGGCGGGCAGCGCCTCGGGCCTGTTCTTCTTTATCCAGATGGCAATCACGTCCGCCTGCGGCGCCTTGCTGGCGGCCCTGTCGGACGGCAGCGCGCAGCCCTTGCTGTGGATCACGGCCGGCGCCAGCGCGGCATTTGCCGCCGTCATCCTGGCAACGCGCGACCAGGCGGCAGTGCCGGCACTGACAACAATTACATCACGATCTTGACCATCGGATGCGCCGACAGCGCGTTGTACAGGGCGTCGAGCTGCTCGCGGCTGACGGCGCGCACGGTAACGGTCAGGCCCGTGTAATTGCCCTTGCCTGAAGGACGCACTTCCAGGCGGCCGTCATGGAAGGTCGGATCATGGCTGATCACCAGCGCAGTGATGGTCGGCGCGAAGTCGACGTGCGTCGGGCCCATGATCTTGATGGGAAAGTCGCTCGGATATTCGATCAGCGATTCGCTGGGAGGGATGGTTTGCATGCTGGTTCCAATACAGAAGCTGTCAGGGCGGGCGGCGCGCCATGGTGCGCGCAGCGCCTGCATAAGTGCGTATTGTAGCGAAATTCGGCAGCGGGCGAAGCCGGCGCCGCCCGGCCGCCGGCAGGGCAAAAAAAAGCCCGCTTTGTCAGCGGGCTAAAACTATTTCGTTTGGGACAAAATAGCCGGAAAAATCGGTGCTGTCTCGCCGTGCGGCGTTGCGCTGTTCTGCAATGACGCTACTGTAGAGAAATCACCGGTGCTTTACTTGCGGCATGTGACGAACTGTCGGTTTGAGGGGATGAAGCTCGATAAATCGCCGCCAGACGGTAGTGCTCAGTGTTCGGCCTCCTGCGTGCGGCCATTGTTGCGCCCCTGGTTGGCGCGTTCGCGGCCCGGATTGCTGCGCTCGGCACGCGCCTCGGCGGCTGGCCGGGACGCTGGCGCTGGCGCCGCCGGTGGCGCGGCAACCGGGGCAGGCGCAGGCTGCTGCGGCTGCGGGCGGCGTTCGGCACGATCGACGCGTTCAGGACGATCGGCTCGCTCAGGACGGTCTGGCCGCTCGGGCCGCGGTGCAGGCGCGGCCGGCACCACCACCGGTGCAGCAGCCGGTTGCTGCGGCTGCGGACGGTGTTCGGGACGGTCAAGGCGCTCGGCACGTTCAATCCGCTCAGGCCGGTCGGGCCGGTCATTGCGTGGACGCTGCTCGCCGCGCCAGCCCGGCATGCGGTCGGGCTGGCCGATTGCATCGCGCACCGGCGGCAAGGCAGGCATGGCCGGCGCCGGCGGCGACACGGGCATGGCAGGCACGGGCGGGCGCTCGGGCATGGCCGGACGGCGTGCTTCGCGCGGCTCGCGCGGTTCGCGGACTTCACGCACCGGCGCAGCTTGCCCGTCGTCGGTCTGCAGGCGGCCCGGGCGGGGCGTTACATCGCCGCGCCAGGTGCGGACAGGACCGTCGTTGCGGCGCACGTCGGCGGGCCCTTGCGGACGCTGCCAGCTGGCGTTCGGCGGCGGCGCCGTGGTCAGCGGCAGATTGTGTACTTGCGGCGCCGGCATCGTCACGCGCGAACCGCGCGGTACATTGATCGTGCGGCGCTCGCCGAAGCGCTCCTGCGGCAGCATCGTCAGGCCTTCGCGCCGCTCGCGTTCACCGGCGCCGGGGCGGCGGCCGTCGGCGATGCGGTTGACGCGGCGCTCGTAGTCCGGGCTGACGCGGTAGCCGGGCACATAGCGGTCGCGCGGCGACAGCGGGAACCAGCCCACGCCCGGGCCGGGACGCTGGCCATGCGCCTGGCCCGGCCGCGGGCCGTGGTCGCCGCCGACCCAGCCCACCAGCGCCGGCGCCCAGGCGCCGCGCGCGCGTTCGCGTCCCGGCGTCCAGCCCCAGCGCTTGCCGACCAGTACCCAGCGGCCGTAGTGCGATGGCGCATACCCCCACGGCGCATTGTCGATCCAGGTCCAGCCCCACGGCGCGATCCAGCTCCAGCGGCCGTCGCTGTACGGCGCCCAGCCCGCCGGCACCGTGCGCGGCAGCCACAGCGGGCCGTATTCGGCGTCCTCCTGCCAGGCGCCAAAGCGGTCCAGCTCTTCATAGCCGGTGACGTCTTCGGTCACATAGCGCAGCGCCGGCGAGGCCGACGGCAGCGTCGGCAGCGTTTCGGGCCAACTGTCAAAAGCGATGCGCTGCAGCGGGCCGGTGCGCAATTCCTCGTCCGTCAGCTCGGCGCGCTTGCCGGCGCGCAGTGTCACGCTGGCCGTGCTGCCGTCGACATCGGCCGATCCTTCGAGCACGCTGACCACGCTGGTGCCCGGCATGCGCCCGGCGTCGACGCGCACCCAGCCGGGCTGCGTCAGGATCACGCGCGCGTGGGCCGTGGTCAGCTCCAGGCCTTGCAGGGCGTCCTGATCGCGCACGCGCACGCTGACGCTGCCATGACCGAGATGCAACTTGAAGCTGTCGTCATCGAGTTCCGTCACTTCCAGCTCGGAGTCGCCATCGAGGCGCACGGCGGCGCCGCCGACGCGAAATTCGGCCAGCCCATTGCGCAGGGTGGTGATGCGGTTGTCGGTGGCGATGGGCCAGTTCAGCAGCGCTTCCCCGGCTTCGCCGTCGCCGGCGCGCACCAGCACCTGTCCCTCGACGGTGGAAATGCGCCCGACGCGCTCGGGCGGGTCGGCCAGCGCCAGCTGGCAAGCGGAAGTGAGCACGAAGGCAAACACGGTGTGCAGCAAGGTCGGACGCATGGCAGCGCTCCAGTGAAAGGAACAAACAGGGCGGAAAGCCTGATTACAAGCCGATTTGCGCCGCATCACAAGCCGGCTTACAAACAATTGCAAATGCTACATCATGATGCATGCGCGCCGCGTTTGACAAAGAACAGCGCCGCGCCGACCGCCATCAACAGGCCGCCAAAGAAGCGGTTCTGTTTCTTCACGGCTTTGGCGTCACGGAAGAAGCGCTGCATCGATGACGCCAGGAAGGCGTAGCTGTGCATGACGATCAGGTCGATGGTGCACATGGTGACGGCCAGGATCAGCAACTGCGGCAGCACAGGGGCGCTGGCGCTGATAAATTGCGGCAGCACCGCCACCATGAAGATAATGCCCTTGGGATTGGTCACATTGGTCAGGAAACCCGTCAGCACGCGCCGCTGCAGCGACGGCAGCACGGCTTCGGCATGCAGGTCGCCCGCCACGGCCACTTTTGCGCGCCATTGCGACAGCCCCAGCCAGATCAGGTACAGCGCGCCGACGGTTTTCACGATATTGAAGGCCACTTCGGACGCCAGCAGCAGCGAGCCGACGCCGGCGCCGGCAATGAACAGCACCACCAGCAGGCCCAGTTGCAGGCCGAGGATGGTGGCGCTGGTCTTTTTCACCCCGTACGACAGGCCATGCGACATCGACAGCACGGCGCCGGAGCCGGGCGAGACGGCGATGATGCAGGCGGCGACGACAAAGGTGAACCAGGTGGCAAAGCTCATGCGAAATCCAGAAAAGAGGGAAGACGGCGATTTTACCGCGCTGCGTGCGGCCGTGCCGGCCGGGCTTGGGTTAAGATCATGTCAACCCTCAACACGGCATCCCAACCATCCCAACCAATAAGAACATGATGAACCTTTCCTCCATTTTATTTGCGCCCATCCCCTCCACCAGCACGGGAGGGTATTGAGATGGCCGGCTCCAGCCTGTTTGCCCTGCTCGACGATATCGCCAGCATCCTTGACGATGTTTCCCTGATGACCAAGGTGGCGGCCAAGAAGACGGCCGGCGTGCTCGGTGACGACCTGGCCCTGAACGCCCAGCAGGTATCGGGCGTGCGCGCCGAGCGCGAATTGCCGGTGGTGTGGGCGGTGGCCGTCGGCTCGCTGAAGAACAAGGCCATCCTGGTGCCGGCCGCGCTGGCCATCAGCGCGTTTGCGCCGTGGGCCATCACGCCGCTGCTGATGGTGGGCGGCGCCTACCTGTGCTTCGAGGGCTTTGAAAAGATCGCCCATCCGTTCCTGCATCCCGACGACAGCCACAAGGCCGAGCTGGCCGAGGCGCTGCGCGACCCGAACGTGGACCTGGTGGCGCTGGAAAAAGACAAGATCAAGGGCGCCGTGCGCACCGATTTCATCCTGTCGGCCGAGATCATCGTGATCGCGCTGGGCACCGTGGCCACCGCCACCTTTGCCGAACAGGTGACGGTGGTAGTCGGCATCGCCATCATCATGACAGTCGGCGTGTATGGCCTGGTGGCCGGCATCGTCAAGCTCGACGACGCCGGCTTCTGGCTGTCCGCGCGCAAGGGCGCCGGCGCACTGATGAACGGCGTGCGCGGCTTTGGCCGCATGCTGGTGGCGGCCGCGCCCAAGCTGATGAAATTCCTGTCGGTGGTCGGCACGCTGGCCATGTTCATGGTCGGCGGCGGCATCCTGACGCACGGCTGGCCGTGGGCCAGCGGCATGCTGCACCAGATGGAACACGCGGTGGGCGGCGTGGCCGTGGCCGGCGGCGTGCTGGCGGCCATCCTGCCCAGCGTGGTCAACGCCATCGTCGGCGTGATCGCCGGCGCCCTGGTGCTGGCGGTGGTCAGCGGCGCCCAGGCTTTATTGCGCATGGTCAAGCCGGTCAAATGAACTTTCTGGTCTGATGGGGCGGCAGCCGCAACCGCGACTGCCGCCGCCGGGCATGCCTGGCGGCGCACCCCCGTCAAGGAGACCGCATGCATACCACGCCCGTCCAACGCCCCAGCAGCGCCTTTGTCGGCGCCTCGTGGGCCGCCCTGCTGATCGGTGCCATCACCTATCTGAGCGGCCTGTGGAACGCCGCCATGGCGCTCAATGAAAAAGGCTATTACTTCACCCTGCTGATGTATGGCCTGTTTGCCGCCATTTCCCTGCAAAAATCCGTGCGCGACCGCCACGAAGGCATCGCCGTCACCGGCATCTACTTCGGCCTGTGCTGGATCTCCGTGCTGCTGGCCTTGCTGCTGCTGACGGTGGGCCTGTTCAACGCCAGCCTGCAGAACAGCGAAAAAGGTTTCTATGCCATGTCCTTCCTGCTGAGTCTGTTTGCGGCGGTGGCGGTGCAGAAGAACGTGCGCGACATGGCCCTGTCTGCCCCGTCGGGCAGCGCCGCCGAAACGCAGCCTTAGCGCTGCGTCAGGTCGCCGGGAACCAAGTCGCGACGCGCTTGTCTATCTGGTTTTTAGGGCCGGAGACACCATGAGCGACCAGCAAAAACGTTTACATATGGCATTGGAAGCGGCGCACATGTCGATCTGGGATTCGCACATTGTCGCCGGCCAGGTGACTGGCGGCACCGTCAACTGGTCGGCCAGGGGCGCCGCCCTGCTGGGACTGGAAGAGCGGGCGCTGACGCAGTCATTTCCCGCCTTTCTTGCCTGCGTGCATGCCGATGACCGCGACCACGTGGTGCAGGTGCTGCAGGACGGCGTGGAGCGGCGCGGCGGCTATGCGCTGCAGTACCGCGTGGTCTGGCCCGATGGCAGCGAACACTGGCTGGCCGCCAAGGCCCATGTCTTCACGAACGCCAGCGGCGAGCCCGACCGCACGCTGGGCATCATCTGGGACGTTACCGAGCACCAGTTGCGCGAGATCATGATCGCCGAGCGCAAGGAACTGGCCGAAGTGACGCTCAGCTCGATCGGCGACGGCGTGATCACCACCGACCCGCAGGGCAAGACGCGCTACCTGAACCGGATGGCCGAGCAATTGACAGGCTGGACCACGCAGCTGGCGCTGGGCCTCGATATCTGGCAAACCATGCCGCTGGTAGAAGAGCATACGGGCCTGGCGCTGGAACACGTGGCCATCAAATGCCTGCACCAGCGCCAGGCCATCGGCGCCTCCATGCATACCGAACTGGTCACGCGCGACGGACGCCATCTCGCCATCGAGGATACGGCCGCGCCGATCTGGTCGCGCGACGGCGAGATCCTCGGCGCGGTGGTGGTGTTTCGCGATGTCAGCCATGAACGCAAGCTGACCCAGCAATTATCGTGGCAGGCCACGCATGACCATCTCACCGGCCTGATCAACCGGCGCCAGTTCGAGCACCTGGTGGCCGACGCGCTGCACGCCTCCAAGGAGCAGGGCCATGTACACGCCTTGCTGTACCTGGACCTGGACCAGTTCAAGGTCATCAACGACACCTGCGGCCACAGCGCCGGCGACCTGCTGCTGCAACTGCTGGCCAAGCTGCTGCAGTCACAAATGCGTGACAGCGACATCCTGGCGCGCCTGGGCGGCGACGAACTGGGCGTGCTGCTGCCGCATTGTCCGATGGAGCATGCGCGCCAGATCGGCGAGCAGCTGCGCCAGTCGATCCGCGATTTCCACTTCGCCTGGGACAACCGCAGCTACGAGCTGGGCGTGAGCATCGGCATGGTGGAAATCAACCAGGACAGCAAGTCGCTCAGCGAGCTGCTGATTGCCGCCGACCAGGCCTGCTACCTGGCCAAGGAGCAGGGCCGCAACCGCATCCACGTGTACCAGGAAGCCGATGTGATGCTGGCCCAGCGGCACGGCGAAATGCTGTGGATTTCGCGCCTGAACGAGGCGTTCGAGCAGCAGTATTTCCGCCTGTACGCAATGCCCATCGTGCACTTGCATGACGAGCCGGAAAGCCACGACGAGGTGCTGCTGCGCATCCGCAACGGCAAGGGCGACCTGATTTTGCCCGGCGCCTTTATCCCCGCCGCCGAACGCTACGACATGATGATCTCGATCGACCGCTGGGTGATCCGCGCCGTCTGCCACCATATCCAGACCGTGCGCGACAGCCTGCCGCCGGTCGAGGCGCTGATCGACAGCGTGCGCCGCGCACCGGCCCTGTATTCGATCAACCTGTCGGGCATGTCGCTGGCCGATACCGGGTTGCAGCGTTATATCACCGAGCAGCTGGTGCACTACGCGATCGCGCCAGAACAGATCTGCTTTGAAATCACGGAAACGGCGGTGATCGCCAACCTGCCCAAGGCGCAGGTGTTCATGCACAAGCTCAAGGCGCTAGGCTGCCGTTTTTCGCTCGACGATTTCGGCGCCGGCTTTTCCTCGTTCGGCTACCTGAAAGCCTTGCCGGTCGACTACCTGAAGATCGATGGCGTGTTCGTGCGCGATATCGCCACCAACGCCATCAACCGCGCCATGGTCAAGGCCATCAACGAGGTGGGCCACGTGATGGGCCTGAAAACGGTGGCCGAATACGTGGAGAACGACGACACGCTGGCCGTCATCCGCGAACTGGGCGTCGATTATGCGCAGGGCTACGCGGTGGGTCACTTGCGGCCGCTGACGGCAGGGATGGATTGAGCACCCGCTACGTACCATAGCAAAAGCTGTAGTCAATCTGGCATGACGACCAACTGTGCCACCGGCAGAAGTGACTAGCCCTGCCGGTGCGCCGCCAAATTAGCCGCTTCAATTTTGTGGATTTTGATCTATATCAATAAATTTGCAGCGGCGACTCCTTACACTGATCCACGTTCTTGCAATCCTGCAAGCTTTGTTCATTTACCCGCGTCCAACTTGCCGTTGACGCACCTGTCCGGGAAGCCGTCATGCGCCAGAATTTGCCAGTTACCAACCGTGAAACCCTGGTCCTCGAAGACCAGGCGATCGTCTCGAAAACGGACCTGAACGGCAACATCGTGTATGTGAATCCGTATTTCAGCCAGGTCAGCGGTTTCAGCGAAGCGGAGCTGCTGGGCGCGCCGCAAAACATCGTGCGCCACCCCGACATGCCGCCAGAAGCGTTTGCCGACATGTGGGCCTCGCTGCAGGCCGGCACGCCCTGGACCGGGCTGGTCAAGAACCGCTGCAAGAATGGCGACTACTACTGGGTGCGCGCCAACGTCACGCCGATCCGCGAGGCGGGCCAGACGGTCGGCTACATGTCGGTGCGCGTGAAAGCCGACAAGGACCAGGTCAAGGCAGCCGAAGAGGCGTATCACGCGATCCGCAACCAGGAAGGCGGGCGCATCGTCATCAAGCATGGCCAGATCGTGCGCCCGGGCCTGGCCCATGTGCTGCACAAGCTGACCCATATGTCGCTCAATCTGCGCATCTGGATGGCCACCAGTGCCGTCAACTGCCTGCAACTGCTGGTGTGCGCGATCACCCTGTTTGCGGCCGGCGGCGCGGCAACCAACTACGGCATCTTCGGCGCCACCCTGGTCGGTTTCCTGATCAATGTGTTCCTGTGGTACACCTTGCGCACTTCGGTGCTGCAGCCGCTGAACAAGGCGCTGAACGGCGCGCGCGCGATTGCCGCCGGCGACCTGTCGGGCAGTTTTGAAACCGACAGCACCGATGAAGTGGGCCAGCTGCTGCGCGCGCTGCAGCAGATGAACAGCAACCTGATCGCCACCATCCGCGACGTGCGCATCAATGTCGAAACCATGGCCGTGGCCACCAAGCAGATTGCGGTCGGCAATATGGACCTGTCGGGCCGCACGGAATCGCAGGCGGCCAGCCTGGAAGAGACGGCGTCGAGCATCGAGGAATTTTCCTCGACCGTCAAGCAGAACGCCGACAACTCGGTGCAGGCCAGCGACCTGGCCGTGGCCGCCTCGAAAGTGGCGGTGCAGGGCGGCGAAATCGTCGCCGACGTGATCACCACCATGGATGAAATCAACACCTCGTCGAAGAAAATCGTCGACATCATCGGCCTGATCGAAGGCATCGCCTTCCAGACCAATATCCTGGCCCTGAACGCCGCCGTGGAAGCGGCGCGCGCGGGCGAACAGGGCCGCGGCTTTGCCGTCGTGGCCGGTGAAGTACGCAACCTGGCGCAGCGCTCCTCGCTGGCGGCGAAAGACATCAAGCAGCTGATCGATATTTCCGTCGGCAAGGTCGGCGCCGGCATGCTGCAGGTCAACCGCGCCGGCACCACCATGGAACAGGTGGTCAGCTCGGTACAGCAGGTGACCGCCATCATGCAGGAAATCTCGATCGCCTCGCGCGAACAGAGCATCGGCGTCGACCAGGTCAACAACGCGATTGCCCACATGGACCAGGTGACGCAGCAGAACGCGGCGCTGGTCGAGGAGGCGGCGGCCGCCGCTACCCGGCTGTCGGAAGAAGCGGCCAGCCTGTCGCAGGCCGTCAGCCTGTTCAATTTCGGCAAGATGCCGCCAGCGCGCCGCGTCATCCCGGCCAGCACCGGACGCGGCGCCGCCAACGCCGGTGCCGCCGGCAAGAGCGCCGGCCTGAAACGCCTGGCCGCCTGATCTTTACAAGAAACGAACCATCATGCCTACATTACTCAGCACCGCTTCCAACGAACTCGACGCCGTGGTCGAATTCGATCCCGTCATTATCGGCAAGATGAGCCAGTCAGGCCCGCGCTACACCTCGTACCCGACCGCCGACCGTTTCACCGCCGACTTTGGCTATGGCAATTTCCTCGAAGCGGTGGCCGCCCTGCGCATGCGCGGCGGACGCCGTCCGCTGTCGCTGTATGTACACGTGCCGTTCTGCGACACGCTGTGCTACTACTGCGCCTGCAACAAGATCATCACCAAAGACCGCAGCAAGGCCGCCACCTATCTCAGCTACCTGAAGCAGGAAATCGCCATGCAGGCCAAGCTGTTTGCCGGCATCAACCAGATCGAGCAGCTGCATTTCGGCGGCGGCACGCCCACTTACCTGAGCGAAAAGCAGATGGACGAACTGATGGCGCACCTGCGCCAGCATTTCGACTTCGCTGCCGACGCCGATGGCGAATATTCGATCGAAATCGATCCGCGCACGGTCTCGCGCGAGCGCGTGTTTTCGCTGCGCGCGCAGGGCTTCAACCGCATCAGCCTGGGCGTGCAGGACTTCGACGCCGACGTGCAGAAAGCCGTCAACCGCATCCAGCCGGAAGCCGAAACGGTGGCCGTGATGCAGGCCGCGCGCGACGCGGGATTCCGCTCCGTCAGCATCGACCTGATCTATGGTTTGCCCAAGCAAAGCATGGAAACCATGACGGAAACCTTGCGCAAGGTGATCAACGCCAGCCCGGACCGCATCGCCCTGTACCACTACGCGCACATGCCGCACCTGTTCAAGCCGCAGCGCCGCATCCTGGACGCCGACATGCCCGACAGCAGCACCAAGCTGGCCATGCTGGGCCTGTGCATCGCGCGCCTGACGGCTGCCGGCTATGTGTATATCGGCATGGACCATTTCGCCAAGCCGACCGACGACCTGGCCGTGGCGCAGCGGCAAGGCCGGCTGCACCGCAATTTCCAGGGCTATTCGACGCGCGCCGAAGCGGACCTGATCGCCTGTGGCGTATCGGCCATCAGCTCGGTGGGCGCCGTCTACAGCCAGAATGAAAAAACGCTGGACGCGTATTACGAAAAACTCGATGCCGGCGTGCTGCCGATCGCGCGCGGCATCAAGCTGGAAACGGACGACATGCTGCGCCGTATCATTATCCAGATGCTGATGTGTAATTTCGAACTGTCGATCGCCACCATCGAGCAGGCCCATCCGGTGATCTTCCGCAGTTACTTCGCCGACGAGCTCGACAAGCTGCGCGAACTGGCGCGCGATGGCCTGCTGGTGATCGAGGAAGACTGGCTGACGGTAACGCCGAAAGGGCGCCTGTTGATCCGCAATATCTGCATGGTGTTCGACCGCCATCTGGCGCGGGCGCGCGCCAACGCCACGCCGGATGCACCGCAACCGCTGCGCTACTCGAAAACGGTGTAACGCCAAGCGATGAATGCCCTCAGTCTCCTGCCGCTGTTTATGGTCGGCCTGGCCGGCAGCGTGCACTGCATCGGCATGTGCGGCGGCATCGTCGGCGCGCTGTCGGTGGGCGTGCCGGCTTCGCCTCCACGCGCGGTGATCGCGATCCACGCGCAGCGTACGGTATCGGACAGCAATGCGCTGCGCGTGCTGGCCTATAACGGCGGGCGCATCGGCAGCTACATGCTGGCCGGCGCGTTGGCCGGCGGCCTGGCCGGCGCCGGCATGGTCAGGATGGCGTCATTGCAAATAGCCGGCTACTGGCTGGCCAACCTGATGCTGGTGGCGCTGGGCCTGTATCTGATGGATGCCTGGCGCGGCCTGGCACGGCTGGAAGCGGCCGGCAACCTGGCATGGCGCCGCGTGCGCCCGCTGCTGGCGCCCCTGATGCCGATGGACACGCCGTTCAAGGCGCTGGCCGTTGGCGGGCTGTGGGGCTGGGTACCGTGCGGCATGGTCTACAGCGCCTTGCTGACGGCCATGATGGGGGGCTCCGCCGTGCATGGCGCGGCCGCCATGGCGGCGTTCGGCCTGGGCACCTTGCCGACGCTGCTCGGCATGGGCCTGCTGGGCGCGCGCCTGCGCCAGCAATTGCAGCGCCGCCCCGTGCGCATCGCCAGCGGCTTGCTGGTGCTGGGCTTCGGCCTGCTCGGTTTGCTACGCGCGGCCAACGGCGTCTCGCTGGGCTGGCTCGACGCCCTGTGCGTGGCGCCCCATCCATGAAAAAAAGAATCCCATGAACGCCGTTTTACAATCGACCGACTGCTTCCATTGCGGGCTGCCCGTACCACCGGGCTCGCGCTGGCGCGTCACCATCGACGAGCTGGAGCGCGCCATGTGCTGCCCCGGCTGCGAAGCGGTGGCACAGACCATCGTCGACATCGGCCAGAGCAGCTACTACCGCGAGCGTGACGACTATGCCGCCAACGCGGCGGACGCCGCCATGGTGCCACCCGAGCTGCGCCTGTACAGCAATGACGATGCGCAATTCGCGCGCGACGCCAGCAGCTGCGAAGCGACCCTGTCGGTCGAGGGCATCCGCTGCGCCGCCTGCGTCTGGCTGATCGAGCGCCAGCTGACGCGCCTGCCCGGCGTGCAGGCGGCCAGCCTGAATGTCGCCACCGAACGCCTGTATGTGCGCTGGAGCAAAGCGCAGTGCGAGCCGGGCGACATCCTGCAGGCGGTGCGCCAGGTCGGCTATACCGCCTATCCGTACGACGCCGTGCGCCATGGCGAGCAGCTGCAGAAGGCCAGCAAGACGCTGGGCCGCCAGCTGTTCGTGGCCGGCCTGTCGATGATGCAGGTGATGATGTATGTGGCGCCGTCCTACCTGGCGGCCGAGGACGGCACGCTGGACCCGAACATGGCGTCCTTGATGCGCTGGGCCAGCCTGCTGCTGACCTTGCCTGCCATCTGCTACTCGGCGCTGCCGTTTTTCCAGGGCGCCTGGTCCAGCCTGCGCGCGCGCACGCTGGGCATGGACGTGCCCGTCACCCTGGGCATCCTGGCGGCGTTTTTCGGCAGCGTGGCGGCCACCGTTACCGGCCGTGGCGACGTGTATTTCGACTCGGCCACCATGTTCATTTTCCTGCTGCTGTGCAGCCGCTATTTTGAACTGCAGGCGCGCCGCAAGGCCGCCTCGGCGCTGGAGCGGCTGCAGCATGCCTTGCCGGCATCGGCTACTTTGCTGGCCGGCTTTCCCGACAGCCGCGCGCCCACGCTGGTGCCGGCCGGCAGCCTGGTGGTGGGCGACGTGATCCTGGTCAAACCCGGTGAAGCGATCGCCGCCGACAGCGTGATTATCGAAGGCAACAGCGCGCTCGACTTGTCCTTGCTGACGGGCGAGAGCGCGGCGCAGCGCCGCAAGACCGGCGAGCGGGTGCCCGGTGGCGCCATCAACGCCAGCGCCGCGCTGCTGCTGCGCGTCTTGAAACCGGCGCGCGAGAGCACGCTGTCCGACCTGCTCAAACTGATCGAGCGGGCCGGCAGCGGCAAGCCGCAGATCGCGCAGTGGGCCGACAAGGTGGCGGCCTGGTTCGTGCTGGGCCTGTTGATCTTCGCGCTCGCCGTGTTTGTCTTCTGGAGCTGGCACGATCCGTCGCAGGCGTGGCCGGTGGCCATTGCGGTGCTGGTGGTGTCGTGTCCGTGCGCCTTGTCGCTGGCCACGCCGACGGCGCTGGCGGCCGCCACCGACAGCCTGCTGCGGCGCGGCGTGCTGATCGTCCAGCCGCATGTGCTGGAAACCTTGCACCGCGCGACCCATATCGTGTTCGACAAGACGGGCACCTTGACCCTGGGCCGCCCGGTCCTGAAACAGACCGACAGCCTGGGCGAGCTCGATGCGCACGCCTGCCTGCAGCTGGCCGCCGCGCTGGAAACAGGCAGCGCCCATCCGCTGGCGCAGGCCATTCTGGAGGCGGCAGGCAGCATCGATCACGGCCATGCGCAGCAGCTGCAGGAGGTGCAGGGACTGGGGCTGGAGGGGGTTGTCAACGGCGTATGCTATCGCCTTGGCAATGCGGCGTTTGTAGCGGCCATGGCCGGCGCGCCGCTGGGCGACACGGCCATCGGCATAGACGGCATGACACCGCTGTACCTGGGCACGCAGGATCGATGGCTGGCGCGTTTCCTGCTGAGCGACGCCTTGCGCCCGGAAGCGCGCGAAGTGGTCGCGTATTTCCAGCGCCATGGCAAGCAGGTGGTGCTGCTCAGTGGCGACCAGGAAGCGCTGACGCAGAGCGTGGCGCGCGAGCTCGGCATCGGCACCGCCTGCGGCGAATGCCTGCCCGATGAAAAACTCGATTTCGTGCAGCAGCTGCAGGCCACCGGCGCGGTGGTCGCGATGGTCGGCGACGGCATCAACGACGCCGCCGTGCTGAGCGCGGCCGACGTCTCGTTCGCCATGGGCTCCGGCGCCGCGCTGGCGCAGGCGCATGCCGATACGGTGCTGCTGTCCAGCCAGTTGCGCTCGGTGCTCGACACGGCGCAAACGGCCGCGCGCAGCATGCGCATCATCCGCGAAAACCTGGGCTGGGCCACCCTGTACAACCTGACCGCCATTCCCGCCGCCGCGCTGGGCTTTCTGAACCCGTGGCTGTCCGGCGTCGGCATGGCCGCCAGCTCGGCGGTCGTGATCGCCAACGCGCTGCGCCTGAGGAAAAGCTGATGGAGTCCCTGTACCTGCTTATTCCGCTCAGCATCGCGGTCGTCTTTATCGCGCTGTGGATTTTTTTCAAGGCCTCCGACGGCGGCCAGTTCGACGACCTGGTCGGCCCGGGCCTGCGCGTGCTGCAGGATGACGATACGACGCCGGCGCAGCCCGCTCCGCCAGGACCGGATCAGCGCGAATAGCTGCCGGCCGGCGTGTCCGCCCGCTGGCACACCACCCCATACCAGCCCAGCCCCTTGTAGGTTTCGTAGCCCGGCGTGGCGGCGAACGAGACCGTCATGTCGCCGTCGCGGTAGAAACCGGCGCGGCGCTGGTCGGGGTGCAGCGGAAACACTTCGCTGAGCACGCCTTCGCCATCGGAACTGGCCAGCACGCGAAACGACGAATCGAGAAGCATGCAGCGCGTGCGCGACCACTCCGCTTCGCTCAGGCGAACCCCCTTGACCACCGCCTGCGCCTGCGGCGTCCAGTCGAAGAAGATCACCAGCGCGCCGAGCACCTTGCCGTGCGTCGCGCCGCCTTCGCGGATGGCCGTCGCATAGGTGGCCACCTGGGCGCCATGCAGCAGCGAAGCGGTGCACACGTCGGCGGCAATGTAATCTTCGCCGCTGGCCGTGTTCAGTGCCGCCTTGAACCAGGGCGCCCGCGCAACATTGCGCCCCGTCACAGCATACTGCTCGCCGCGCCCGCTGGCCACGATGGTGCCGTCGGCGTCGAGCACCCAGATATCCTTGTAGACGGTATAGCTGTCGAGGATCACGGACAGGCGCTGCGACGCATGGACACTGGCTTGCGCACTGGCATCGGCCAGGCATGCCACCAGCGACGCGTCGGTAGCCCACCAGCGCACATCGCACGAGCGCTCGTACAGGTTGCGGTCGATGATGTCGATCATGTTCAGGGCCAGGTCGGCGCAGCGCTGGCCTTCGTGCGACTGCATGCGGCCGATCATCACGTCGCCGAGCGCGGTCAGGCTCGACAGCGAGCCGACCAGCTCCTTGTTCAGGCTGTCGGTGACCTCGCCGATGCGCTGCGACACCTGCTTGACCTGGTTTGCCACCACGGCAAAACCGCGCCCCGCGCTGCCCGCGCGCGCCGCCTCGATCAGCGCATTGAGTGCCAGGAAATTGGCTTCGCGGTTGATGTCGTTGATGTCGCCGATCTTGCTGGTGGCGAGTTTACGGACCTGATGCGTGAGATCAACGATTGCCTGTGGATTTGCCATGTGGACTCCCTCCTTTTTGAATTAACAGCCATGCAAAAAGCGGGCCAGCAAATTTAATACGGTAAAGATACTATTAAATAACTTTATATATCAAATTGCACTATTTTGGCTCGCCGGATTTTGCACTGCACCATCGCGCACGATGGGCCTCCGATGATGGTGAGAAATGGCGAGATTGCTTGACCGGCCATGATGAAACGGCGGCCGTCACGCCGACGCTGCCTGTCGCTGGCAGGGATCGGTGCCGCCTTTTTTTACCCAGGTCAGGAATTATTTTGCTGCTGCCGCACTACGCAAGTTTCATCTGGGGAATTTTGATCCACATCAAAGTTTTTTGAGGGCCCAACCCTTACTCTCTGGCCACCATCATAAATAGTAATTCCAGGGAGAGTCTTTGTGGATCAATCGCTGAACTATAACTACAAGATCGTGAAGCAATTCGCGGTCGCTACTGTGGTATGGGGCGTCATCGGCATGCTGGTCGGCGTCATCATCGCCGCCCAACTGGCATGGCCTGCCCTGAACCTCGACATACCGTGGCTCACCTACGGCCGCCTGCGGCCGCTGCACACGAACGCCGTGATTTTCGCCTTCGGCATCTGTGGCCTGTTCGCCACCTCGTACTACGTGGTACAACGCACCTGCCAGGTGCGCCTGTTTTCGGACAAGCTGGCCGCCTTCACCTTCTGGGGCTGGCAGGCCGTGATCCTGTGCGCGGTCGTCTCGCTGCCAATGGGTTTCACGCGCGGCAAGGAATACGCCGAGCTGGAGTGGCCGATCACCATCCTGATCGCCATTGTCTGGATCTCGTATGCGATTGTGTTTTTCGGCACCATCATCAAGCGCAAGGTCAAGCATATCTACGTGGCCAACTGGTTCTTCGGCGCGTATATCCTGGCCGTGACCATCCTGCACGTGGTGCAGGGCGCCGTCATGCCGGCCTCGTTTACCAAATCCTACTCGGCCTACACGGGCGTGCAGGATGCGATGATCCAGTGGTGGTACGGCCATAACGCGGTGGGCTTCATCCTGACCGCCGGCTACCTGGGCATGGTCTACTACTTCATCCCGAAACAGGCCGAGCGTCCCGTCTACTCGTACCGCCTGTCGATCGTCCACTTCTGGGCGCTGATCTTTACCTACATGTGGGCCGGCCCGCACCATCTGCACTACACCGCACTGCCTGACTGGACCCAGTCGATCGGCATGGTCTTCTCGCTGGTGCTGCTGGCGCCAAGCTGGGGCGGCATGATCAACGGCATCATGACCCTGTCGGGCGCCTGGCACAAGCTGCGCACCGATCCGATCCTGAAGTTCATGATCGTCTCGCTGTCGTTCTACGGCATCGCCACCTTCGAAGGCCCGATGATGTCGATCAAGACCATCAACTCGCTGTCGCACTACACCGACTGGACCGTGGCCCACGTGCACGCGGGTGCCCTGGGCTGGGTCGGCTTCATCACCATGGGCTCGATCTACTACCTGCTGCCACGCGTGGCCGGCCAGACGAAGATGTACAGCACGCGCCTGGTCGACGTGCACTTCTGGGTCGCCACCATCGGCATCGTGCTGTATATCGCCGCGATGTGGATTGCCGGCGTGATGCAGGGCCTGATGTGGCGTGCGGTCAACCCGGACGGCACCCTGACCTACACCTTCGTCGAAGGCGTGAAAGCCACCTATCCGTACTACGTGGTGCGCGCCGCCGGCGGCCTGCTGTACCTGACCGGCATGTGCGTCATGGGCTACAACACCTACATGACCCTGCGCGGCACCAAGGTGCCTGTCGCACGCATCCCGGAACTGAACGCGGCGCACGCCTGATAGGAGCAAAAGCAAATGAAATTCTCACATGCATGGATTGAAAGAAACCCCTGGCTGCTGATCGGCCTGGTCACCCTGGTGATCAGCGTCGGCGGCGCCGTCGAGATCGTGCCGCTGTTCTTCCAGAAGAGCACCACGGAACCGATCGCCGGCCTGAAACCGTACTCGCCGCTGCGCCTGGCCGGCCGCGACATTTATGTGCGCGAAGGCTGCTACAACTGCCACTCGCAGATGGTGCGTCCGCTGCGCGCGGAAACCGAACGCTATGGCCACTATTCGGTGGCCGGCGAGTTCGTCTACGACCGTCCGTTCCAGTGGGGTTCCAAGCGTACCGGTCCCGACCTGGCCCGCGTCGGCGCCCGCTACAGCGACGAATGGCACCGCACCCACCTGAACAACCCGCGCGACGTGGTGCCGGAATCGAACATGCCGGCCTACCCATGGCTGGCAAAAACCAAGCTGGTGCCGGAAGACATCGTGCCCAAGCTGCGCGCGCTGCAGCGTCTGGGCGATCCGTACAGCGACGAAGAAGTCAAGGCCGCTCCGGAACAGCTGAAGGACAAGACGGAAGAAGACGCCCTGGTCGCCTATCTGCAGGGCCTGGGCACATTAATCAAAACGAGGAATTAGCATGGCAATCGAGAATCTGTTCGACAGCGCCAGCAGCGTCATGACGGTGGTTTCCTTTACGACGTTCGTGGGCATCCTGTGGTGGACCTTCCGCCGCAGCAATAGCGACTTCGACGCGGCGGCACGCCTGCCGTTCGCCGACGAGGCGCTCGACCATCCGGCGCAAGCCGCAGCAGCTCAAGAGGAGCGCAAACATGGCTGACTTTACCAGTGGTTTCTGGAACCTCTTCATCATCGTGCTGACACTGCTGGGCATCATCGGCTGCGGCATTTTGCTGTACTCGCAGTCGAAAGTGACGGTGCTGCCGGGCGCGCCGGCCGACGGCACCACCGGCCACGTGTGGGACGAGGACCTGAAGGAACTCAACACGCCGATGCCGCGCTGGTGGATGTGGCTGTTCTACATCACCATCGTGTTCGCGCTGGCCTATCTGTTCCTGTATCCGGGCCTGGGCAATTACGCCGGCAAGCTGGGCTGGAAATCGTCGGGCCAGTACGAGCAGGAACTGAAAAAGGCGGAAGCCGAATACGGTCCGCTGTTCGACAAGTACCTGAAGCAGGACCTGAAAACGGTGGCCGCCGATCCGCAGGCGAACGCCATCGGCCAGCGCCTGTTCCTGACCTACTGCGCGCAGTGCCATGGTTCGGACGCGCGCGGCAACAAGGGTTTCCCGAACCTGACCGACAAGGACTGGCTGTATGGCGGCAACCCCGACATCATCAAGACCACCATCATGCATGGCCGTAACGGCATCATGATCCCGATGGGCGCCGCTCTCGGTTCGGAGCAGGATATCGAGAACGTGGCCCACTACGTGCTGAGCCTGTCGGGCTCGACTTCGGACCCCGTCAAATCGGTGCTGGGCAAGTCGAAATTCGGCGCCTGCATGGCCTGCCATGGCGCCGACGCCAAGGGCAACCAGCAGCTTGGCGCACCGAACCTGACCGACAAGATCTGGCTGTATGGCGGCAGCGCCGACACCATCATGGAAACCATCCGCAAGGGCCGCAACAACACCATGCCCGCGTTCGGCGACTTCCTTGGCGAGTCGAAAGTGCACGTGCTGTCGGCGTATATCTGGAGCCTGTCCAACCCCCAGCCTGCGGTCCCTGTGAAGTGATGTGATGGAACCCCAAGTCATCAAGATGTATGCGGCCCGCGAGCAGATCTACCCTCGCGAGGCCAAAGGGCGCTATGCAACCTGGCGCTGGGTGTGCGTCTGGCTCACCCAGCTGGCGTTCTACGGCTTGCCGTGGCTCAACTGGAACGGCAGGCAAGCCCTGCTGTTCGACCTGACCACGCGCAAGTTCTACATTTTCGGCGTCGTGCTGTGGCCGCAGGATTTCATCTATCTGGCGGCCCTGCTGATCATCGCAGCCTACCTGCTGTTCCTGGTCACGGCGATAGCCGGGCGGGTCTGGTGCGGCTTTTCCTGTCCTCAAACCGTCTACACCGAAATCTTCCTGTGGGTCGAACGCAAGATCGAAGGCACGCGCAGCGCGCGCATGGCGCTCGACCGGCAGGGCCCTTCGGTGCGCAAGACCGCCAAGAAGGTGGCCAAGCACCTGGCGTGGGGCGCGATCGCGCTGTGGACGGGGTTTACCTTTGTCGGCTACTTCACGCCGATCCAGGACCTGGTGCAGGAAGTGCGCACCTTTGACTTCGGCCCGTGGGAATGGTTCTGGATCCTGTTCTACAGCCTGGCCACTTACGGCAACGCGGGCTGGCTGCGCGAACAGGTATGCAAATACATGTGTCCGTATGCGCGCTTCCAGAGCGCGATGTTCGACCAGGACACCCTGATCATCACCTACGATGAAAAACGCGGCGAGCCGCGCGGTGCGCTGAACAAGAAGGCGGCCAAGGAAGGGACGGAAAAAACCCTGGGCGACTGCATCGACTGCACCCTGTGCGTGCAGGTCTGTCCGACCGGCATCGACATCCGCAACGGCCTGCAGTATGAATGCATCGGCTGCGCCGCCTGCGTCGACGCCTGCAACAGCGTGATGGACAAGGTCGAGCGTCCACGCGGCCTGATCCGCTACAGCACCGACCATGCGATGGAGAACAACTTCAGCGCGAAGCAGATCCGCCAGCGGGCCATGCGTCCGCGCGTGCTGATCTATACCTCGATCCTGGCGCTGATCGTGATTGCCGTCTGTACTTCGCTGTTCCTGCGCACGCCGCTGAAGATGGACGTGATCCGCGACCGCGGTTCGATGGGCCGCGAAGTGGAAGACGGCATGATCGAAAACGTCTACCGTCTGCAGATCATGAACACCTCGGAACAGCGCCAGCACTTCAAGATTGCGGTCTCTGGCCTGCCCGGCTTGACCTTGCTGACGCGCGACGAAGTGACCTTGCAGCCCACCGAAACGCTGGGCTGGCCGGTGCGCCTGCGCGTGCCGCACGGCGTGGGCGAGAAGGGCTCGAACAAGATCCAGATCGAGCTGCAGTCGCTCGACGAGCCGTCCCTGCATGTGCGCGAAAGCGCGGTATTCATTGTGCCGAGGTGATGTCGATGTTCGGGGTCGGACCCTGTGGGTCCGACCCTGGCATTGCGCCGTTGGGGTACAAAAAAATTGTGCGTCAAATTAACGTTAGTTTTAACCCGGAAGCAAGAGCTGGGGTCAGACGGGGACGCCGAGTCCCACAGGGTCTGACCTTCAAGGAGATCCAAATGTCCAAAACCGCCAAACTGCAACCTCCCGCCGATCCCTGGTACAAGCACCGCTGGCCGTGGCTGCTGATGATCGGCCCCGGCCTGTCTGTCGTGGTCGGCAGCTTCATGGGCTATATCGCCTTCACGCAACCCGATGCGCTGGTAGTGGGCGACTACTACAAGCAGGGCAAGGCGATCAACCAGGACCTGCGCCGCGATACGGTCGCCAGCGACCTGGCGATGGATACCAGCCTGGCCTACGACGTGGCGCAATCGCGCCTGACCGGCGCCGTGCACAGCTTCGGCAAGCCCTACCTGCAGCCGTTGCAGCTGCACCTGGCGCATGCCACCCTGCCTGAAAAAGACATCCGCCTGATGGTGCAGCCCGATGCCGACGGCAATTTTTCCGTCTCGCTGCCGATGCTCGAACGCAGCCGCTGGCAGGTGCTGGTGGAAGACAACAAACGGGTCTGGCGCCTGTCGGGCATCTGGACCTGGCCGGCCCAGCGCAGCATTGCCTTGCGCGCCGACAGCGAGCTCTGATTATTTGCAGACGTCGGTGCCGGCCGTAATCGCTTTCAGCTTGGCCGGCTGCAGGATCTCGATCTCGCGGTTCGACACGCGCAGCCAGCCTTCCTTCTTGAATTTCGACAGCAGGCGGCTGACGCTTTCGATGGTCAGGCCCAGATAGTTGCCGATTTCCTCGCGCGACATGCGCAGCTGGAAGTTGCTGCCCGAATAGCCACGCGCTTCGTAACGCGACGCCAGGTTGACGATAAAGGCGGCGAAGCGCTGCGTGGCCTGCATATTACCGAGCAACAGCATCACGCTTTGCTCGCGCGTGATTTCCTGGCTCATCATGCGGTGGAAATGGCGCAGCAGGGTCGGCATATTGCCCAGCAATTGCTCCAGGCTGGAAAACGGGATCTCGCACACTTCGCTGTCTTCCAGCGCCACCGCATTGCAATGATGGCGGTCGGCGCTGATGGCGTCCATGCCCAGCAGTTCGCCGGCCATCTGGAAACCCGTCACCTGTTCTTCGCCGCCCGGATTGATCTGGTAGGTCTTGAAGTGGCCGAGACGGATCGCATACAGGTTCTGGAACGAATCGCCGATGCGGAACAGCGAGGCGCCGCGCGCCACCTTGCGGCGCCGTCCGATGATCTGGTCGAGGCGATCCATGTCGCCCACATCGAGTCCCATCGGCAAACACAACTGGTGCATGCTGCAGGTGGCGCAGCGCGCACGCAACGCTTCCACGTTCACGGTGGGCAGGGTTGGGGTCAATAGCGCTTGTATCATGGTGAGTACCTTTAAGAAAATACAACAACAAGTTTACTGTATCCGCCGGGCCCGTGTGCCAATTTCGGCGAAATGCGGCCAATGAATGACTTTCTTCATGTATTTCCATTGCATCAGCACCACAAGCCCGCGCTTGCCAAGTTGACCTATTGATAGGAGAATTCCTCAGAGCATCTATGCCGCTTGCCATGCAAAGGAAATTATGAAGCCACTCGGCATCAAAGCAAAAGTCGCGCTGGCGACCAGCCTGACCTCGGTCGCCATGATCGCCCTGGTGACCCTGGTACAAGTGCAGCGCATGCGCGACGACTTCACCAAAGTATTGTTAAGCCAGCAAACGGCCATGATCGACCGCACGGCCGAAGAACTCGACGACAAGCTCGGCATGCTGCTCGACGTGATCACCGAAACGGCGCGCCGCCAGCCGGCCGCGCTGATGGAGCAACCGGCGCAACTGCGCGACTACTACACCCAGCGCGCCATGCTGGCCCTGTTCGACGACGTGCTGGTGCTAGATGCACACGGCAAGGTGGTCAGCGACGTGCCCGAAGTGCCGGGGCGCAGCGGCATCGAGGTGGCCGACCGCGAGTATTTCCAGACCGTCATGCGCACGCGCCAGCCGATGATCACCGAGCCGCTGCTGGGCAAGACCAGCGGCCTGCCGATCGTGCAGATGGTGGCGCCCGTGCTGGGCAAGGACGGCGAGGTGGCCGGCATCATCATCGGCGTGCTGCGCCTGTACAAGGATAACCTGCTGGGCGACCTGCGCCATGCCAAGGTGGGCAAGAACGGATATTACTTCATCCTGACCCAGGGCAAGGTGCCGCTGTATGTGCTGCACCCGGACCCGGCCAAGCTGCTGCAGCCGCGCGCGCCCAACGCCAATCCCACCACCAGCGCGCTGATCGCCCGCGGTGGCGAAGGCAGCATGGTCAGCAGCAACAGCCGCGGCGTGAAGGCCGTCAACAGTTTCAAGCGCCTGAAATCGGTCAACTGGCTGCTGGCAGCCTCCTTGCCCATCGACGATGCGTTCGAGCCGTTCGACGGCGTGCTGTACCGCCTGGTGCTGTGGAGCGCCTGCGCCTCGCTGCTGGCGGCGCTGGTGCTGGGCTGGGTGACGGTGCGCCTGCTGTCGCCGCTGGTGCGCCTGCGCAACACCCTGCTGGCGCTGCGCAACAACGGCCAGCGCTTCACGCCGCTGCCGGTAGAGCAGCGCGACGAGATCGGCGAACTGACGGCGGCCTTCAACAGCCTGATGAGCGAGCGCGACCGCCTGCAGCACGAAGTCGAGGCGCGTGCGGCCGAGCTGGAACAGGAACGCGACCGCGCCGAAGCGGCCAACCGCGCGAAAAGCGATTTCGTCGCCAACATGAGCCATGAAATCCGCACGCCGCTGAACGCCGTGCTGGGCATGGTGTATTTGCTCGGCAATACCAAGCTCGATACGGAACAGCGCAAATACCTGACCATGGTGCGCGTGGCCGGCCAATCGCTGCTGGGCATCCTCAACGACGTGCTCGACTTTTCCAAGATCGAGGCGCGCCGCATGGACCTGTCGCCGGTCGAATTCGACCTCGACGAAGTGATGAACACGCTGGCCACCACCATGACCATGAACGCCGGCGAAAAGGAGCTGGAGCTGGCCATCGCGGTCGATGCGGACGTGCCGCGCCGCCTCGTCGGCGACGCCCAGCGGCTGCAGCAGATCCTGGTCAACCTGGCCGGCAACGCCATCAAATTTACCGCCAGCGGCGAAGTGGTGGTGGCGGTCGGCCTGGCCCAGCAAACCGCCGACCAGGCCTGGCTGCGCTTCGAAGTGCGCGACACCGGCATCGGCATGACGCCGCAGCAGCAGGAACAATTGTTTACCGCCTTTTCGCAGGGCGATCAAAGCATCACGCGCCGTTTCGGCGGTACCGGCCTGGGCCTGGCAATCAGCAAGCACCTGATCCACATGATGGGTGGCGATATCGCTGTCGCCAGCAGCGAAGGCAAGGGCAGCCGCTTCTGGTTCAGCGTGCCGTTCGAGGCGCTGGCGCAGCCGAACGAAGAGCGGCGCAAGCCGGCGCTGGGCCAGTTGCGTTTGCTGGTGGCCGACGACAACCGCACCACGCGCGAACTGATCGTGAAACTGATCGAAGCCTGGGGCTGGGCCGCCGACGAAGTCGATTCTGGCTTTGCCGCCATCGAGCTGTACCGCGAGCGCCTGGAGCAGCAGCAGCCGTACGACGTGGTGCTGGCCGACTGGCATATGCCGGTGATGGACGGCCTGGCCACGGCCAAGGCGATCCGCCATGCGGCCACCGGCCAGCGCCAGCCCATCGTGGTGATGGTCAACGCGTTTGCCCGCAACCACCTGGAAGAAATCTCGAGCGCGGCCGAAGCGGACGTGGTGCTGATGAAGCCGATCACGGGTTCGAGCCTGTTCGACGCGCTGCACCAGGCCCTGAATGCCAAGCAGGACGGCGAGCAGCATATCGCGCTGCAGCAGGCCGGCACCGAACTGGCCGGCGTGCATTTCCTGCTGGTGGAAGACAATCATTTGAACCAGGCGGTGGCGCGCGGCATCCTCGAGCACATGGGCGCCACGCTGGACGTGGTGGGCGATGGCCTGCTGGCCGTCGAGCGCCTGCGCGCGGAAGCGCCGCGCTACGACATCGTGCTGATGGACATGCAGATGCCGGTAATGGACGGCTTCAGCGCCACCCACATCATCCGTACCGAATTACGCCTGACTCTGCCCGTGATCGCCATGACAGCCGGCGTGCTGGCCTCCGAGCGCGAGCGCTGCATGACGGCCGGCATTACCGACTTTATCGCCAAGCCGGTGGTGGTGGAAGAGATGATGGAGGTGATCGGCCGCTACCTGCCCAGGCCGCCGCAGCCGCCCGCCGAAGTACCACGGCCGGTATTCGACGAGGAAGTGTTTTCGATGGCCGCGCTGATGCGCGTGATGGGCAAAGACGCCAAGGGCAGGGCAGTGCTGCGGCGCATGGTGGAAGACGCGCTGAGCAAGGGCATGGCGCCGCTGCGCACGGCCGGGGAAGCGCTGCAGGCAGGCCGCCACAGCGACGTCGCGCGCATCCTGCACGGCCTGCGCGGCTCGGTGGGAACGCTGGGCACCAAGCGCCTGATCCGTGCCTCGTTTGCCACCGAACAGGCGATCGACGAAGGCCGCCATGGCGAGGTACCGGCGCTGCTGGCGCAAACGGTGCTGGAGCTGGAACAGGTGCTGCTGGCGGCGGCCGATTGGCTGTCGCGGCTGGAGGATTGAATTACCGTGAAGCGGCGTAGGTCGGATAGCGCTTGCGCGTAATCCGACATCACCAACGGCGCCAACAATGTTGTCGGATTACGCGTGGCTGCGCCCCGCCAATCCGACCTGTGCGATTTTACGCGGGCACGCCCAGAATCACGCTCGACGCCTTGAAGATCGCCGTCACCGCGCTGCCAATGACTATCCCCATCTCGCTGGCGCTCTGGTTGGTGACGATGGCGGCGATCGTGCCGCCGCCCGGCAAATCGAGCACCACTTCCGTGTTCACCGCGCCGGTCTGCACGCGCGTGACGCTGCCGGCCAGCTGGTTGCGCGCCGACAAGCGCGCGCCTGCCATCTCCGTCACCAGGATGATCGAGGAGGCCTTGATCAGCGCGAACGCTTCCACGCCCGGCGCCAGGCCCAGGCTTTCGCTGCTGCCCTGGGTGATGACGGCCACGATTTGCTGGCCGCCCGGCAGTTCCAGGATCACTTCGTCATTGACCGCGCCCGTCTTGAGTGCCGCCACCTTGCCCAGGAATTGATTGCGTGCCGTGGTTTTCATGGCCATTCTCCGTATCAGTAACAGGTCGTCGGCGATGCCCTCGGCCTGGCTGCCCAACTGGCGCAGGTAACGGGCGTGCTCGATCTCGATAATGCGGAAATTGTCGACCAGCTGGCGTCCCCGCTGCGTCAATCGGGTGCCACCGCCGCCCTTGCCACCCGTCAGGCGTTCCACCAGCGGCTCGCCGGCCAGGTTGTTCATCGCGTCGATCGCGTCCCAGGCGGCCTTGTAGCTCATCTTCACCAGCTTGGCCGCCTGCGTAATCGAGCCGCATTCGGCGATCGCGCCCAGCAATTCCACGCGCCCGGCGCCACCCAGGTGTTCACCACCCACCGTCATCCAGACCGAGCCTTGCAAGCCGATTTCTGCCTTATCCAATTTTCACCTCGTGCAGGGTTTCCTGCTGTTTGTCGACCTGCCCGTCGCGCAGGGTCAGCACATGCTCGCCCAGGATGCGCGCGTCTTCCGGATCGTGCGTGATCAGGATCATCGGCACGCCCAGTCGCTCCTGCCACTGGCTCAGTTCTTTCCGCATTGTGACACGCAGCGCCGGATCGAGCGCGGCAAACGGTTCGTCGAGCAGCAGCGCGGCCGGATCCGACACCAGTGCCCTTGCCAGCGCCACTCTCTGGCGCTGGCCGCCGGACAACTCGTCGGGATACTGGTGCGCCAGTTCCTGCAGATGAAACGCGTCGAGCCAGTGCTCGACCTTCTGCAATTTTTCACGCGCGCGCGGATTGAACCAGCCGCGCGCCAGGCCAAAGCCCACGTTCTGGCGTACCGTCAGATGCGGAAACAGCGCATAGTCCTGGAACAGGTAGGCGACATTGCGCTGCTGCGGCGCCAGGTTGATGCCGGCCCCGGAGTCGAACAAGGTACGGCCATTGAGGCGGATATGGCCGGCGTCCGGGGTGAACAGGCCTGCAATCGCTTTCAGGGTCATGCTCTTGCCGGCCCCGGACGGGCCATACATGGCGATGCGCTGGCTGGTTGACGTGCACTGCACCTGCAGCTCGAAGCTGCGTTTGCCGGAGCGCAAGGTGGCGCGGATGTCGAGGTCGAGTTGCATGGCTTTTACTTGTGAACGATGCGGCCCGGCGCCAGCTTGCCGGCGGCCAGCAGCACCACGATGCAGACCACCGAGGTGATCAGCACCAATGTATTGGCGACCTCGTCCTGGCCCGCCTGCACCGCTTCATATACGGCCACCGACAGCGTCTGCGTCTTGCCGGGGATGCTGCCGGCCACCATCAGGGTCGCGCCAAATTCGCCGAGTGCGCGCACGAAACCGAGCAGCACGCCGGCCAGGATGCCGCGCCAGGCCAGCGGCAGGGTGACGCGAAAGAAAATCGCGACTTCGGAAATGCCGAGCACGCGCGCCGCCTGTTCCAGCTGGCCATCGACCGCCTCGAAGGCGGCGCGCGCCGGCTTGAATACCAGCGGAAAGGCAACGATGGTGGCGGCGATCACGGCGCCCTGCCACGTGAAGATCAGGTTGATGCCGAAGTGTTCCTGCAGCCAGATGCCGAGCGTGCCGCGCCGGCCCAGCAGCACCAGCAGGTAATAGCCCAGCACCGTGGGCGGCATCACCATCGGCAACGTCAATATGGCGTCGAGCAGGTCGCGCCCGCGAAAGCGCGTGCGCGCCAGCAGATAGCCGGTACCGATGCCCAGCAACAAATTGAGCGCCGTGGCCCATGCCGCCACTTTCAGCGACAGGGCCAGCGCGGTCCAGGCAATATCCATCCAGGGCAATCAGCTTATGGCTTCTTGAAACCGTATTTGGCGAGGATGGCCTGCGCCGGCGCCGTTTGCAGGTAGCTGACAAAACGCTTGGCTTCGGCCGCGTTGGCGCTGCCCTTGATGGTGGCGATCGGGTACAGCACCGGCGCTTCCAGCGGTACCTCGTACACCACTTTCACCTTGTCCTTCATGATGGCCGCGTCGGTAGCATAGACAAAGCCCGCATCGACTTCGCCACGCGCCACGTAATCGAGCGACTGGCGCACGTTCTGCGTGCTGATGGCCTTGGCCTGCACGCCGTCCCACAGATTCGCCTTTTTCAGCGCGCCTTCCGAATAGCGGCCCACCGGCACGCTGGCCGGGTTGGCGATCGCCACGCGCGTCACGCTTTTCTGCGTCAGATCATTGAGGTTTTTGATGGCCAGCTTGCTGTCGGACGGCACGATCAGCACCAGGCTGTTGCTGACGAAATTCTGGCGGTCGGCTGGCAGCACCAGGCCTTCCTTTTGCGCCGTGTCCATGGTTTCCTGATCGGCCGAGGCAAACACGTCGACTGGCGCACCCTTGACGATCTGCTGCAGCAGCACGCCCGAGGCGGCAAAGTTGAGCGAGACCTTGCTGCCCGGATACTGCGCCTCATAGCCTTGCACCGCATCCTTGAAGGCATTGGTCAGGCTGGCGGCGGCCGACACCACCACTTCGCCAGCCATGGCGGAGCTGGCGGCGGTCGCAAGCAGAGCGGTGCCCAGCAGGCGGGCAAGAGAGGTCAGGCGCATCGTCATATCCTTAACATTGAGCAATCAACAGAAGCGTAATATACACGGATATATAACGTTGTGCCACGGCACGGATCAAGCAGGCAGCCACCAGCCTTCCCTGATATACTGTATATATACACAGTATAGCGGAGCGCACCATGGAACTGACGGACAAGCTGGAAATCCTGGCCGATGCGGCCAAGTACGACGCGTCCTGCGCCAGCAGCGGTGCGCCCAAGCGCCACTCGATCGGCAAGGACGGCTTTGGCGCCACCTCGGGCATGGGCATCTGCCACAGCTATACGCCGGACGGACGCTGCGTCTCGCTGCTGAAAATCCTGCTGACCAATTATTGCCTGTACGACTGCCAGTACTGCGTCAACCGCCGCACCTCGAACGTGCCGCGCGCCCGCTTCACGGTAGCCGAAGTGGTCAAGCTCACGGCCGACTTTTACCTGCGCAACTATATCGACGGCCTGTTCCTCAGTTCCGGCATCATCCAGTCGGCCGATTACACGATGGAGCAGCTGGTGCAGGTGGCGCGCGAACTGCGCGAGGTGCACCAGTTCCGCGGCTATATCCACCTGAAAACCATTCCCGATGCCGACCCGGCCCTGATTGCCGCCGCCGGCCGCTATGCCGACCGCCTCAGCGTCAATATCGAACTGCCGACGCAGGACAGCGTGCAAAAGCTGGCGCCCGAAAAAAGCGTGCACACCATCAAGCTGGCGATGGGCTCGATCCGCCGCAAGCTCGATGAAAAGGCGGAAGAGCCCAAGTCGCCCCGTTTCGCGCCGGCCGGCCAGAGCACGCAGATGATCGTCGGCGCCGACGCCAGCGACGACCAGCAGATCCTCAATACGGCCGAGACCCTGTACGGCAGTTACAAGCTCAAGCGCGTGTATTACTCCGCCTTCAGCCCGATCCCCGACAGCCCGAAAAGCGTGCCGCTGGCGCCGCCGCCGATGCTGCGCGAACACCGCTTGTACCAGGCCGACTTTTTGCTGCGCAGCTACGGCTTCCAGGCCAGCGAACTGCTGCCGGCCAGCGGCGGCAACCTGGCGCTCGATATCGACCCGAAGCTGGCCTGGGCGCTGGCGCACCGCGAGCATTTTCCGATGGACCTGAACCGCGCCGCGCTGCACATGATCGCGCGCGTGCCTGGCATCGGCCTGCGCAACGCGCAGCGCATCGTCGACCTGCGCCGCCTGCGCCAGGTGCGCTACGCCGACCTGTCGCGCCTGCGCTGCAGCATGAAAAAGATTTCGCCCTTTATCATCACGGCCGACTACTTTCCCGCGCGCGACACCACCACCTCCGAAAACCTGCGCCGCGCCATGACGGAAGCGCCGCAGCAGATGAACCTGTGGCCGGAGCTGCAGGCGGCATGAACGAGGTGGTGCGCCTGGTGCAGTCGTTCGGCGAGTGGCGCGCGGCCGCGCGCGACCTGATCGCGCGTGGCGTGCCGCCCGCCTCGGTGCAATGGCAATCGACAGCGGGCGACGGCGACCTGTTTTCCATCGCGCCCGCTGCGCCCGATCCGGCACCAGGCAACGCCCCCATGCTGCGCCTGCCGCGCTCCCTGGTGGAGTTGCTGGAAAGTGCCGCCTGCTTCAATGTGATCGATCGCTGGGCATTTTTATACCAGGTATTGTGGCGCTGGCAGCAGGGCCAGCACGATGTGATCTCGCCCGCCGATGCCGACGGCTCACGCCTGCACGGCATGGCCAAGGCGGTGCGCCGCGAAGAGCACGACATGCACGCCTATGTGCGTTTTCGGGAGCGCGAGGAAGCGCAGGGCGCGCCGCGCTTCGTGGCCTGGTTCGAACCGGTGCACGACGTGCTGCCGCAAGTGGCGCGCCACTTCGCGCGCCGCATGGGCCCCATCAGCTGGATGATCGCCACGCCGGGCGCCACCATGATGTGGGACGGCGAGACGCTGCACGCCGGTCCGGCCCTGATGCGCGGCGCGGCCGATATCGACGACGCCGGCGAAGCGCTGTGGCTGACCTACTACCGCAGCATCTTCAACCCGGCGCGCCTGAACGCCGACCTGCTGCGCAGCCATATCCCGTCGCGCTTCTGGAAAAACCTGCCGGAAGGCGCCATCGTGCCGGCCATGGTCAGCAGCGCCGCCAACGGCGAACGCCGCACGGGCCAGACCGCCACCGTCGGCCAGCGCAGCGGCGCAGCGATCATCCCGATCTCCGCCGAACGGGCCCAGCCCGTGCGCGAGGTTGCCACCACGCTGGACCAGTGCCGCCGCTGCGACCTGTGGAAAAGCGCCACCCAGGCCGTGCCTGGCGTGGGTCCACAGCAGGCAAAAATCATGCTGGTCGGCGAACAGCCGGGCGACCAGGAAGACCTGGCCGGCTTGCCGTTTGTGGGACCGGCCGGCGCGGTGCTGGAACGGGCCATGCTGGAAGCGGGCGTGGCGCGCGACAACATTTATCTGACCAACGCCGTCAAGCATTTCAAGTGGGAACCGCGCGGCAAACGCCGCCTGCACAAGACGCCTGCCCAGCGCGAAATCGCCGCCTGCCACGACTGGCTGGAACAGGAACTGGCCAGCGTCAAACCGCAGGTGATCGTCGCGCTGGGCAGCACGGCCTTGAAGTCGGTCCTGCAGGATGGCGCGGCCACCATGACGCCGCTGATCGGCACGCCGGTGCAACACGACGGGCGCTGGGTAGTGACCGTGTATCACCCCTCGTATGTGCTGCGCGCGCCCGATGAAGAGAACAAGCGGCAGGCGTACCGGGTGATCGTCGATGGATTGCGGCAGGCTTTGCAATTGATAAATGGCGGATCATTTGCCGGTAACGTGGCTGCTACCTGAATCTGGTCTTCCACGATGGGCATGCCCATCGCTATCGCGTCTAACCATGCAGGAAAGCGCGTGGCGGAATCATATATGGCGCCGGTAAAATCGGCGCCATCGACCAGCGCGAGCGCCAGGTTGGTACCCTGCAATTGCGTGGCGCCACCAAGCTTGTCCTGGCTCAGATTTGCCCCTCTCAGATCCGCACCAGACAAATCCGCCGTCACGATGTGGATGCCGCGTATGCCATCCATTTCCCCTGAATAACCTTTACGGTATTGTGGCCGGTAGTTCTTTCTGCTCGTCGCGTCTGGCATACCGCTGCGCAATCACCGCGCACACCATCAATTGAATCTGGTGAAACAGCATCAGCGGCAAAATCACCATGCCCAGCGAGCGGGTCGAGAACAACACCTTGGCCATCGGCACGCCGCTGGCCAGGCTTTTCTTGGAGCCGCAAAACACGATGGCGATTTCGTCTTCCTTGGAAAAACCCAGGCGGCGGCTGACAAAGGTGGAGATGCCCAGCACCAGCGCCAGCAGCAGCACGCTGATCAGGCCCAGCGCGACCAGCGTCTCGACCGACAAGGTATGCCAGATGCCTTCGTTGACCGCCTCGCTGAAGGCCGTGTACACCACCAGCAAAATCGAGCACTGGTCGACGTATTTCAAGGTGGCTTTATGGCGGTCGACCCAGCGGCCGATCCAGCGGCGCAGGAACTGGCCGGCCAAAAACGGCAGCAGCAGCTGCATCACGATCGACAGTACGGCATCCACCGACGACTTGCTTTCCGCGCCTTTCGCCACCAGCAAACCGACCAGGATCGGGGCGAGGAAGATGCCGATAAAGTTCGAGGCCGAGGCGCTGCAGATGGCGGCCGGCACATTGCCGCGCGCCATGGCCGTCATGGCGATCGACGACTGCACGGTCGATGGCAGGGCGCACAGGAACAGGATGCCCATATACAGGTCGGGCGACAGAAAGGTCAGGGCCAGCGGACGCAGCGCCAGGCCCAGGATCGGAAACAAAATAAAGGTGCTGGCCAGCACCAGCAGGTGCAGGCGCCAGTGCAGGGCGCCGGCCACCACGGCTTCGCGCGACAGCTTGGCGCCATGCAGGAAAAACAGCAGCCCGATGGCAGCGGTGGTGACATGGCCGAATACCACGGCGGTGGTGCCGCTGCACGGCAGCAGGCTGGCCAGCGCCACGGTGACCAGCAGGGCGATCGTAAAATTATCGGGTTTCAGATTGCGCAGCAGGGCGCCGGGAGAGAGAGAAGACATGCGTGGACCTGGTTGCGGCGCAACGATAGCGCCAGTGCCAGGTATTCTACCTGCTTGCCTGGCGGCATGCCCGGAAGCGACATGCCGCCCTGGCCACTTACACGATGCCGCTGCTGCTCGCGCCTGCCTTCGGTGGACGCGCCACGCCGCGCGCTTCGCGGTAGCCGCTGCTGCGATAGCAGGCGACCGGGTCGATGGCCGCGCCCGAACGCAGGCGCGCCATGGCGAGGATGGCGCTGACATCGGTGCGGAACGCCTGTTTCAGCGCCTGCGCCGAGGCATGTACGTCATTGCTTTCCTGCAGCTGGCGCAGGCCGGCGCGGTCGACCAGCGCCGACTGGATAAACGCACGCTGCACCTCGACGGCGCTGCTCATCAGGCTTTCGATCGGGTCGGTCACATTGTGCGACTGGTCCAGCATGTAGGCGGGGTTGAAGGTGCGGCCTTCGCGCTCGGCCGCATCGGCCAGTTCGTTGAAGACCAGGAACAGCTGGAACGGATTGATGCTGCCCGAATCAAGATCGTCGTCGCCGTATTTGCTGTCGTTGAAGTGGAAGCCGCCCAGTTTGCCGAACTGCGCCAGGCGTGCAACGATCATCTCGATATTTGTGTTCGGCGCATGGTGGCCCAGGTCGACCAGGCATTTGGCTTTCGGCCCCAAGGTGGTGGCGCAGGCAAAGCTGGTGCCCCAGTCGGCGATGGTGGTGGCGTAAAACGCCGGCTCGAACAGTTTATGTTCGATGAAAATATTCCAGTCGGCGGGCAGGGCGCCGTAGATGTCGCGCATGCTGTCCAGGTAGCGCTCGAGCGCGCCGCGCAGATTGTGCTGGCCCGGGAAGTTGGCGCCGTCGCCAACCCATACCGTCAGCGCTTTCGAGCCCAGCGCGCGGCCCAGTTCGATGCACTCGATATTGTGCTCGACTGCCTGCGCGCGCACCGCCGCACTTTGCGAGGTCAGGCTGCCGTGCTTGTAGGTGTGCGCCTGGCCCAGCTGGTCTTGAAACGTGTTGGAGTTGACGGCGTCAAAGCCCAGGCCGTAGCCTTCGGCGACTTCGCGCAGGGCGGCCGTGTCGCTGACCTTGTCCCATGGAAAATGCGGCGAGACGGCTGGCGTAGCCTGCGTCAGCTGATGGATGACGGCGCAGTCTTCCAGCTTTTCAAAGATGTTGCGCGGCTCGCCCACGCCTGGAAAGCGGGCAAAGCGGGTGCCGCCGGTGCCGGCGCCCCAGGTGGGCACGGCCACGGCAAAGGTCTGCGCCAGCGCCGTCAGTTTTTCAATGTCCTGGCCGCGCCGCTCCAGCACGCCGGCCAGCGCCGCATAGTCGGCGTCGAGGTTGGATTGCAGCCTGGCATTGTGCTCGGCCACCAGGCCGGTATCGATCATGGTGTTCATGGTTTGTCTCCTTGTGCGCAGCACGGCGCGTTGGCCGGCTGCGTCATGTTTTTATGAGTGTTGATTATCGTGTAAATGCGGCCGCATTGCCGGCGTCGACATTGATGATATTGCCGGTGCTCTTGGCGGCTTTTTCGCTGGACAGGAAATACACGGCTTCGGCGATGTCTTCCGGCAGCACGCTGCGTTTCAACATGCTGCGCTGGCGGTAGAATTCCTCGATATCGTCCGAATCGATCTTGTTCGAGGCGGCCCGCTCTTCCTTCCACTTGCCGTCCCAGATGCGCGAGCCGCGGATCACGGCGTCGGGGTTGACCACATTGACACGGATGCCGTGCGGCGCGCCTTCCAGCGCCAGGCAGCGCGCCAGGTGAATCTCGGCCGCCTTGGCGGTGCAGTAGGCCGAGGCGCCACCGGACGCCACCAGGCCGTTCTTGCTGGCCACATATACCATGCTGCCACCCAACTGCTGCTGCTTCATGATGCGGAAGGCGGCGCGGCTGACCAGGAAATAGCCGGTGACCAGGATCGACTGGTTGCGTTCCCACATTTCCAGCGTGGTGTCTTCCACTGGCGCGGACGAGGCGATGCCCGCGTTCGACACCAGCAGGTCGACGCCGCCGAAGCGCAGCGCGGCCGCGTTCAGGATGGACTCGACTTCATGCTCGGCCGTGATATTGGCGCGCACCGTGGCGATATTGTCGCGGCCCGCCACCTTCAGCAGATTCTGCTCGGCCTCTTCCAGCGCGCCGCCGTCGATATCGGTCAGCATCACGCAGGCGCCTTCCTGCAGCAGCTGGCGCGCCACGGCCTGGCCGATGCCGCCGGCGCCGCCCGTCACCAGCGCGATGCGGCCAGCCAGGCTTTTCGGTTTCGGCATGCGCTGCAGCTTGGCTTCTTCAAGCAGCCAGTATTCGATATCGAACGCTTCCTGTTCCGGCAGGCCCACATAGGTATCGACGCCATTGGCGCCGCGCATCACGTTGATCGCGTTGACATAGAACTCGCCGGCGATGCGCGCGGTGGCCTTGTCCTTGGCGAACGACAGCATGCCGACGCCGGGGATCAGATAGATGATCGGATTGGCGTCGCGCACGGCCGGGCTATTGTCGTGCTTGCAGCGCGTGTAGTAGGCGAGGTAGTCGGCGCGGTAGGCGGCCAGCGCCTCGTCGAGGCCCGCCACCAGCCGATCAAAATCGGGGCTGGCGGGATCAAAATCGATCACGAACGGACGGATCTTGGTGCGCAGGAAGTGATCGGGGCAGGAAGTGCCGAGCGCGGCCAGCGGCAGCAGGTCATTGCTGCACACAAAATCGAGCACATTGGCGCTGTCGTCGAAGTGGCCCAGTTTGTATTCGTCCTGGCTGATCTTGCCGCGCAGCAGAGGCATCAGGCGCTGTGCCAGCGCCGCGCGTTCCTCGGCCGGCAGCGGCGCGACCCTGGCGCCGCCAAACGCCGGCTGCTTCGTGTTGGCGGCCAGCCAGTCTTCGGCGCGCTTGATGATGGCCAGCGTGACTTCATAGCAGGACTTGGCCGTATCGCCCCAGGTAAACAGGCCGTGGCCTTCCAGGATAATGCCCTTCAGGTTCGGCTGCGCCTGCGACACGGCTTCCAGCTTCAGGCCCAGGTCGTAGCCGGGGCGCTGCCATGGCAGCCAGCCCAGTTCGCCTTCAAAAATCTTTTGCGTGAGCGCGCGGCTGTTGGCGCAGGCGGCAATCGCGATCACCGCATCCGGGTGCATATGGTCGACATGCTTGCGCGCGATATACGCGTGCAATGGGGTGTCGATACTGGCCGCGCGCGGGTTCAGGTTGAAGGTGCAGTGGGGCAGGTAGGCCACCATCTCGTCTTCCAGCGCCAGGCCGCGATAGCGGCCTTTCAACGCGTTCAGCTTGTCCATGTACAAGGTGGAAAAACCGTCGAGCTTGATGCTGCCCAGGTCGCCGCCCGAGCCTTTCACCCACAGCACTTCGGCCTGCTCGCCCGTCAGCGGATCGGTCATCATGATCTTGGCAGAGGTATTGCCGCCGCCAAAATTGGTGATGCGCATGTCGGAGCCGAGCAGGTTCGAGCGGTACAGCAGCAGCTCCGGCTCGCTCAGGGTGGCGGCGTGCGCGTCATCCCACAGCGAAGCCATGGGCGCGGGCGATTGGGTGTCCATCGTGGCGGTCATACAGTGTCTCCATTATTGGTTATGTGTGCGGGTGCCATGACCGCATCTGTGTGCGGAGCAGCTGGCGGCAGCAGCGCTCAGTAGAAATCAGCGGCCAAGCCGTGTCAATCAAGCAGCGATCAAAACCGTGAGAGAAACGCAAATAATCATCATGTTGATTGGAAGCCCGCTCAGCCATTTGCGCGATCAGCAAATAATCACGATGTTGATTGATTGATTGTTGACATGGACTGCTCAACTGCTTAGGCTGGCTCACCGATAAAGAAGTCGTCCCTGGCCCTGTGCGCACCGCGCCGCAGCCGCCAAGGAGATGGCTCAAGAGGAGACAACGTGATCAATCACAAACGCCGCAAGGGGCTGTTGAAGTTACTCGCCGAGCACACCGCGGCGAGCGTCGACCAATTGGTCGGCTGGCTCAATTCGTCGCCGGCCACCGTGCGGCGCGATATCGCCTGGCTGGCCGAGCGCAACCTGCTGGTGCGCACGCGTGGCGGTGCGGAAAGCCTGCCGCAAAAAAAACAGCGTACGTTTGCGCTGTCGGGCGAAACATTCCAGAACAATATCGACCGCTGCGCCGCGCAGAAACGCGCGATTGCCCGCCATGCCTGCGGCCTGTGCGCGGACGGCGACACCATCATCATCAACGGCGGCACCACCACCTATCGCATGGTGGAATTCTTGGTCGACAAGCGCCTGAAAATCCTCACCAATTCCTTCATGATGGCCGAGCGCCTCCTGATGACCAGCGAGAACGAAATCATCCTGCCGGGCGGCAAAGTCTACCGCGAGCAGAACGTCATTTTGAGTCCGTTCGACAACGACATCAGCCAGCACCATTACGCCGGAAAAATGTTCATGGGCGTGTACGGCCTGTCGATGCTGGGCCTGATGGAAGCGGACCCGATGCTGATCCAGGCCGAGAAGCGCCTGATCAGCCAGGCCGAGGAACTGATCGTGCTGGCCGACAGCAGCAAGTTCGCGCGCAAGGCCGGCCTGATTTTGTGCGGCCTGAACCGCGTGTCCTGCGTGATTACCGATACGGGCGCGTCCGATGCGGCGGTGCAGATGCTGGAGCAGTCGGGCGTGAAAGTGCTCGCGGTGGCGCCCGAGGTGATGCCGGAATCGACCTTGCTGAACGCCGAGCGGGAATGGCAGGTCCACTAAAAAATAATAAAAAGATGGCCGGGGGCATGGTGCCTACCGCCACATTAATAATAAAAGGAGACGTGGCATGAAGATGAGCAAAATGATGGTGGCGGTGCTCGGTACCTGCATGATGGCCTGCCTGGCCACCGGCGCGCAGGCGGCGGAAAAAATCAAGATCGCGATGGTGGTGAAAAATCTGGGCAACGGCTTTTTCGACGCCGCCCACGAAGGCGCGAACGAAGCGGCCAAGCAGCTGGGCGACGTGGACATCATCTACACGGGCCCGACCACGGCGACCGCCGAAGGCCAGATCGAAATCATCAGCTCGCTGATCAGCCAGAAGGTCAAGGCCATCGTCATTTCCGCCAACGACGCCAATGCGCTGGTGCCGATCACCAAGAAAGCCATGCAGCGCGGCATCAAGGTCATCTCCTTCGACAGCGGCATCGCCAAGGATGGCCGCCTGCTGCAATTGAATCCGTCCAGCCCGGCCCTGATCGGCCAGAAACAGATCGAGATGGCCGCTGACGCCATCGGCGGCACGGGCGAGATCGCCATCCTGTCGGCCACGGCGCAAGCGACCAACCAGAATATCTGGATCGGCGAAATGAAAAAGACGCTGGCCCAGCCCGCGTACGCGAAAATCAAGCTGGTCTCGACCGTGTACGGCGACGACCAGTCTGACAAGAGCTACCGCGAAGCGATTGGCCTGCTGCGCAGCAATCCGAACCTGAAAGCCATCATCGCGCCAACCACGGTCGGCATCAATGCGGCCGGCAAGGCCGTGGTCGACGAGAAACTGGTGGGCAAGGTGTATGTGACGGGCCTGGGCCTGCCCTCGGAAATGGCCGGCCATGTGAAAAGCGGCGCCGTAAAGAGTTTCGCGATCTGGAATCCGATCGACCTGGGCTATGCCGCCACCTATGCGGCGCACCAGTTCGTGACCGGCAAGGCCACGGGCAAGGCGGGCGAATCGATTGCGGTCGGGCGCATGGGCAAGCTGACCGTCGATGCGGCAGGCGAAGCGGCGCTGGCGCCACCGTTCACGTACGACAAGGATAACGTCGACAAGTTCTCGAAGATTTTTTGATGGGCGTTGTATGCAATGACGTCAACTGTAGGTCGGATTAGCGTAGCGTAATCCGACATTGCTGGCGGCTCATGTCGGGTTACGCGCTTGCGCGCTAACCCGACCTACGAAATCTTTACTTGTGTGAACGGATCATGTCACAGAATCCCCCTATTTCGCAGTCCGCGGCGCCGGTATTGCGCCTGCACGGCATCTGCAAGCATTTCCACGGCGTCACTGCGCTCCAAGACGTGGCGCTGACGGTGCGCGCCGGCGAGGTGATGGCGCTGATCGGCGAAAACGGCGCCGGCAAGTCGACCCTGGTCAAGACGCTGACCGGCATCTATCAGCCGGACGCCGGCCATATCGAAGTGGCCGGCAAGCGCATGCTGTTTGCCAGCCCGCAAGACGCGATGGATGCGGGCATTACCGCCGTGCACCAGGAAACCGTGATGTTCGACGAACTGACGGTGGCCGAAAACATCTATATCGGGCGCCAGCCGCAGACCGGCTATCCGGCCCGCATCGACTGGGCGCTGATGGCAAAGCAGGCCGAAGCGATCTTCGCGCGGCTGGAAGTGCAGCTGCCGGTATTGGCCAAGGTCAAGGACCTGAGCGTGGCGCAGCGCCACTTCGTGGAGATCGCCCGCGCGCTGTCGCAGGATGCGCGCGTGGTGATCATGGACGAGCCGACAGCCTCGCTGTCGCAGCGCGAAATCCACGAGCTGTACCGCATCATCGGCCAGCTGCGCGCGGCCGGCACCGCCGTCATTTTCATCTCGCACAAATTCGATGAAATCTTTGCCGTCGCCGACAGCTACACGGTGCTGCGCGACGGCCATTTCGTGGCCGCTGGTTTGCTGGCCGAGATCACCGAACCGCAGCTGGTGTCGCTGATGGTGGGGCGCGCGATCCACCAGGTGTTTCCCAAAGTCACGGTGCCGCTGGGCGCGACCCTGCTGGAAGTATCGCAGTTCTGTCATCCGACCGAATTTCGCGATATTCATTTTTCGGTGCAACAAGGCGAAATCGTCGGCTTCTATGGCCTGGTGGGCGCCGGCCGCTCCGAGGTGATGCAGGCGCTGTTCGGCCTGACGCCGGGCGTCACCGGCCAGGTAAAAATCGCCGGCCAGGAGGTGGCGATCCGCAGCGCCAGCGACGCCATCCGTCATGGCATCGCCTATGTGCCGGAAGACCGCCAGCACCAGGGCGCGCACCTGTCGCTGTCGATCGTGCAGAACATCACCTTGCCGATCCTGGACGGCATCGGTTTTTTCCTGCGCAGCAAGCGGAAACACGAAACGGCCGTCTCGCGCCAGTTCAGCGAACAGCTGGAACTGAAGGCGCACCACTTCACGCAGATGGTGTCGGAACTGTCCGGCGGCAACCAGCAGAAAGTGGTGCTGGCCAAGTGGCTGGCGACGAAACCGAAAGTCATCATTCTCGACGAGCCGACCAAGGGCATCGATATCGGCTCCAAGGCGGCCGTGCACCGCTTTATCAGCGAGCTGGTGACGCAAGGCCTGTCGGTGATCCTGGTGTCGTCCGAATTGCCGGAGGTGCTAGGCATGGCCGACCGCGTGGTGGTGATGCACCAGGGCCATATCAATTGCGTGCTGTCGCGCGCCCAGGCGACGCCGGAAAAAGTGGTCGCCGCCGCGTCCGGCAGCGCGCATCTCAACGAGGAACTCACATGCACTACCTGAAACAACGCGAAGTCCAGCTGGCGCTGCTGATCGTGCTGCTGGCCGGCGCGGTGGGCCTGCGCGCCCCCGTCTTCCTGACCTTCGGCAGCCTGGCCAACCTGCTGACCGACAGCACGCTGTTGATCATGCTGGCGCTGACGCAGATGTTCGTGATCGTCACGCGCGGCATCGATCTGTCCGTGGCGTCGAACCTGGCCTTGTCGGGCATGATGGCGGCGCTGCTGGCGGTCAATTATCCGCACCTGCCGTTGGGGCTGGTGATGCTGGTGGCGGTGCTGATCGGCCTGCTGCTGGGCCTGGTCAACGGCTACCTGATCGGCTACCTGGACCTGCCGCCCATCGTCGTGACCCTGGGCACCATGAGCGTGTACCGGGGCCTGGTGTTCGTGCTGTCCGGCGGCGCCTGGGTCTCGTCGCACCAGATGCCGGCCAACTTCATTGCCTTTCCGCTCGGCCAGTTGTTTGGCGTGACGCACCTGGTATGGATCGCGGCGGTCGCCATTATCGCCACCTGGCTGCTGGCGCGCTATACGCGCTTCGGACGCGACCTGTATGCGATCGGCAACCAGCCGCTGGCGGCGCGCTATGTCGGCATCTCGACGGCGCGCCGGCTGTTCTGGACCTATGGCCTGTCGGGCATGATGGCCGGCCTGTGCGGCTACCTGTGGGTGGCGCGCTATGCGGTCGCGTATTCGGAAATTGCCTACGGCTTTGAATTTACCGTGATCGCCGCCTGCGTGATCGGCGGCATCAGCATTGCCGGCGGCGCAGGGACCGTCGCCGGTGCCGTGCTGGGCGCCATGTTCCTGGCCGTGATCAATAACGCCTTGCCGATCATCAAGGTCTCGCCGTTCTGGCAAAGCGCGCTGACCGGCATCGTGATTCTGACAGCCGTGTTGATCAATGCACGCGGCAACAAAAAGGCCGGCCGCCAGATCCTGCCGCTGGCCATGCTGCAACCCTCTTCAAGGAGCACCGCGTGAACGCGATCTCGACTTCCCTGCACCAGCCTGACGCGGCCCATACGCCACCGGAAAAAGGGCCCGGCTCGCGCTATACCATTCTCGACCGCAAGGCGCACAAGCTGTCGCATTACCTGGCGCACTGGGAGGCGCTGCTGGCGCTGCTGCTGGTGGTGGTCTTCATTGGCAACAGCATCTTTTTGCCGAATTTTTTCGACGCCTACAACCTGGCCGACAGCACTTTCAACTTCAGCGAAAAGGCGCTGATCGCACTGCCGATGGCCTTGCTGATCATCTGCCGCGAAATCGATATTTCCGTTTCCGGCACCCTGGCGCTGTCCTCGGTGGCGATGGGCTTTGCGCATCACCATGGCGTGCCGCCGGCAGGCCTGCTGTTCGTGGCGCTGGGCATGGGCGCCGTCTGCGGCTGCCTGAACGGCGTGCTGGTCACGCGCTTTGCCCTGCCGTCGATCGTGGTGACGATCGGCACCGTGGCGCTGTTTCGCGGCCTGGCCAGCGTGATGCTGGGCGACCAGGCGTATACCGGCTATCCGCAGCTGCTGATCGACTGGGGCCAGGGCTATTTCTTCGACATTATCCCGCGCCCGTTCGTGATTTTGCTGGCGTTTGCCGTGCTGTTTGCGGTGCTGCTGCATGCCACCAGCTGGGGGCGGCGCATCTTTGCCATCGGCTGCAATCCGATGGCGGCGCGTTTCTCGGGCGTGGCGGTGGACCGCTACCGCTTTGCGCTGTTCGTGGCCACCGGCGCCATGGCCGGCCTGGCCGCCTGGTTGCTGACGGGACGCATCGGCAGCACGCGGCCAAATATCGCCATGGGCTGGGAACTGGAAGTGATCACCATGGTGATCCTGGGCGGCGTCAGCATCGCCGGCGGCAAGGGCAGCATCGGCGGCGTAATGCTGGCCGTGCTGCTGCTGGGCATGGTGACCTATGGCCTGGCGCTGCTCAATATTCCCGGCGTGATCATGACCATCGTGGTCGGCATTTTGCTGTTGATCACGATCGCCCTGCCGCGCCTGTTGAACCGCAAACCGACGAAAAAATAATATGGAACAACTCGCTTTCAGAATGCAGCTCAAACCCGGCAATGCCGCCGAATACAAACGGCGCCACGACGCCATCTGGCCCGAGCTGGCCAGCCTGCTGCACGAGTCCGGCGTGCGCGACTACAGCATCTTTCTGGACGAAGCCACGGGCGCGCTGTTTGCCGTGCTGCGCCGCGCGGATGGCCATACGATGGACACGCTGCCGCAGCATCCGGTGATGCGCCGCTGGTGGCAGCATATGGCCGACCTGATGGAAACACAGCCTGATGCCGCGCCGGTGGCCGTGCCGCTGGCGCCCGTGTTTTATCTGGCATGAGGTCGGCCATGATCATCGACGCCACCGTTGTACTCGATATTGGCAAGACCAACGCCAAGCTGACCCTGCTCGATGCGGCCGGCGCCATCCTGACCGAGCGGCGCCGCCCGAACCTGATCCTCAACACCGGGCCGTATCCGCACCACGATACGGAGCGCTTGTGGGAGTGGCTGCAGAGCACGCTGGCGACATTCTCGCGCCTGGCCCATATCACCGCCATCGTGCCCGTCACGCACGGCGCCACGGCCGCGCTGGTGGATGACAAGGGGCTGGTGCTGCCCATCCTGGACTATGAATCGGCCTTGCCGCAAACGCTGGCGGCAGAGTATGAAACTCTGCGTCCCGCCTTTGCCGACAGCCTGTCGCCGCAACTGCCGTGCGGCCTGAACCTGGGCCTGCAGCTGTACTGGCTGGCGACGACCTATCCGGCCGAGTTTGCCCGCGCGCGCCATATATTGACGTACCCGCAATACTGGGCCTGGCGCCTGTCGGGCGTGGCCGCCAGCGAAGTGACCTCGCTGGGTTGCCATACGGACTTGTGGCAGCCGCAGCAGGGCACGTTTTCCTCGCTGGTGCACCGGATGGAGTGGGCGCAGTTATTCCCGCCGCTGCAACCGGCATGGGCTGCGCTGGGGCCGCTGCTGTCGCATGACGCCTTGCCGGACTGCCAGGTGCTGTGCGGCATCCACGACAGCAATGCCTCGCTGCTGCGCTATCTCGATACCGATGCGCACGCGCTGCCGCGCACGGTGCTGTCGACCGGCACCTGGGCAATTGCCGCCGCGTTCGGCGCTTCCTTGAGCCGGCTCGATGAAACGGCCGATATGCTGGCCAATGTCAATGCGCTGGGGCAGCCCGTGGCCTGCATGCGCTTTATGGGCGGGCGCGAGTTTTCCGTGCTGGCGGGGACTTCACCGCAAGTATGCGAGGTGGCCGATATCGCGCGGCTGGTTGAACAAGGCACCTTGGCGCTGCCGTGTTTTGCCGAGTCGGGCGGACCGTTTGTCGGCCAGGCTGGCCGCATCGTCGGGCCGGCACCGCAGACGGCGCAGGAGCACTATGCGCTGGCCACCTTGTATTGCGCGCTGATGAGCGACTATTGCCTCGATGCCCTGGATGCGCAGGGCACGCTCACCGTGGAAGGCAGCTTTACCGACAATCCGCATTTTGCATCCGTGCTGGCGGCGTTGCGGCCACGACAGGACGTGGCCGTGTCGAAGGACGCCAGCGGCACCACGTGCGGCGGCTGGATGCTGCATCGCTGGGGCGCAGTGCCGGTGATGGAGGCGACGGTAGCGCCAATGATGGACGTGGATGATCTGACGGCGTACCGTGCACGATGGAGAGCGTTATTGCAGGTCGGATGAGATCCAAAGGACCGTAATCCGACAACACCACCGGCCTTGGCCAACAATGTTGTCGGATTACGGCCTGCGGCCTAATCCGACCTACGGATCATATTCAGCGCAATGACCGGGCAAAAAAATGCCCTGTCCGCAGACAGGGCAACCCGGAGTAAAGTACAGCGCGAGAGCGATTAACCCGCGGCTTTGACTTTCAGTTCGTTCTTGATTTCTTTCACGCCGCTCACGGAAGCGACGATCTGCACGATGCGGTCGCCGGCTTCAGCACTCGGCACGTCGCCCGACAGGACCACGACGCCTTGTTGCGTTGCTACATTGACTGGCAGGGTAGCGGCTTGGGCATCGGCGCCCAGGGCGGCCTTGGCCGAGGAGGTGATGGTTTCATCAGGGACTGCGGCAGCAGCGTTGGCGGCTACGACGGTGTCAGCAGGAGCTTGTGCTTTTGGTGCGGAGTCAGCGGCATGCGAAGCGGTGATCGAGGCGCCCGACAGAACGATAGCGGCAACCAGGGTATTGAACAGTTTCGATGTTTGCATGGTAGTTCCTCTCAATAAAGTTAAAAGCTTCTTACTTAGTTAAAGCAACACTTTGGAGCGTTACATAGGACCATACAGCAAACACCGTGCCAGCTTTTAATATCCCTTTCAAATCAATCACTTATATTCAAACCGCGTTTTTCCGTGCTGGCACGGCCGGAAAAACCGCGCTTTTTGTCGCCTGACAGCGACACGATGTGAGCACAATATCAAGCCGCCCTGTTAACCCTTTGATTTCAAACGGTTTATTTTTGTCGCTATTCGGCGACAGGGTCGTTTTCACCGCGGAACAGGGCCGGCGTCAGCTCGTATTTCTGCAATAAGCGGTAGAACTCGGTGCGGTTGCGGTCGGCCAGGCGCGCCGCGTCGGCCACATTGCCGTCGGTCAGGCGCAGCAATTGAATCAGGTAGTCGCGTTCGAAGCGCTGCTTCGCTTCGTTATAGCTGAGCGCTTCGAGCGATGGCACGCGCAGCGCGCGCTGCACCAGCGTCAACGGGATCAGCGGCGCGGTGGCCAGCGCGCAGACCTGCTCGACCACATTGACCAGCTGGCGCACATTGCCGGGCCAGGGCGCGCCGACCAGGGCCGTCAAGGCGTCGGGTGCAAAGCCGTTCAGCGGTTTTTGATACTTGTCGGCCAGCTTGTGCAGGAAGTGGTTCGCCAGCAGCGCGATGTCTTCGCGGCGCTCGGCCAGCGGCGGCAGGGTCAAAGTGACGACATTGAGGCGGTAATACAGGTCTTCGCGGAACTGGCCTTCGGCCATCGCCACGTCGAGGTCGCGGTGCGTGGCCGACAGCAGGCGCACGTCGATGGGCCGCGTCTGGTCGGAGCCGACCGGACGCACGGCCCGCTCCTGCAGCACGCGCAGCAGTTTGACCTGCAGCGGCAGCGGCATGTCGCCGATCTCGTCCAGGAACAGGGTGCCGCCATCGGCCGCCTGGAACAGGCCTTCGCGGTTGCCGACCGCGCCTGTAAACGAGCCCTTCACGTGGCCGAACAGTTCGGATTCGAGCAGCTGCTCGGGGATCGCGCCGCAGTTGACGGCAATAAACGGCGCCTTGGCGCGGCGGCTGGCATTGTGCAGCGCGCGCGCCAGCAATTCCTTGCCGGTGCCGCTGGGGCCGCGAATCAATATGCTGGCGTCGGACCCGGCCACCAGTTTTGCTTCGGCCAGCAGCTCGGCCATCTGCGAGCTGCGGCTGATCAGCTCGGCGCGCCAGCTCTCGTCGCTGGACGCAGCGGCCGGCATCACGGTCGACAGGTTGACGGCATACGCCACTTTTTCCATCAGCGCCTTGCCGTCGAACGGTTTAGTCAGATACGCAAACGCGCCGCGCGCGGTGGCATCGACGGCGTCGGGAATGGTGCCATGGGCGGTGAGCAAAATCACCGGCAGCGCCGAATGCTGGCGGCGTATATCGTCGAACAGGGCCAGGCCGTCGCGGCCCGGCAATTGCACGTCGGTAATGACCAGCGCCGGCAGTTCGACCGCCAGGCGCGCCAGCGCCGCTTCCGCGCTGGCAACCGCCGTCACGCGATAGTTGCCCGCCTGCAGGCGGATGGTCAGCAGGCGCAGCAGGTCCGGGTCGTCATCGACCAGCAAGACATGGGCTTGATTCTGTTCGCTCATTTCGGCGCTCCCGCGGCTGGCCGCACCGACAGGCTGCGCTCGATGTTCTTCAGCGCTTCGAGTTTTTCATTGAGTTGATCATTGCGGCGCTGCGCGTCGCGCACCTGGCCGTTGAGCCGTTCCACCGTCTCGTCCTGGCGCCGCAAGTCCGCATACTGGCCGGACAGGAACTGCGCCAGCGGCGCCAGCAGTTTCGCTTCGTCGCTGCTCGCCTGCGTGATCGAATCGAGCAGCGTCTGCGCGCGCGTGAGATCCCCCGGCGTGCGCAGGGTGGCCTGCAGCATGGCGCGGCGGATCGTGTTTTGTGGCGCATGGTCGGCGCGCGACAGCTCCAGCTGGGCTTTCACCAGTTCGGACGACGACATCGCGCGCACGCTGGCCTGGTAGGCCAGCAGCTCGGTGAGGGTGGGATCGGCCACGACCACGATGCGCGGCGGCGTCTGCACCAGCACGGCAGTCTGTTTCACGGGCTGGGCGGCGCAGCCGGCCAGCAGCAGGGCGCAGGCGGCAAGCAGGGCCGCAGGAAGTTTCGTCATCATAAAGGCAGTTCTATCCGAAAGTGAGCGCCGGCCGGGCGCGGTAAAAGAAGGACGCGGCCCTCGTGGGCGGCAATATATTCGCGCACGATGGACAGGCCGATGCCGTTGCCGTTGCGCGCGCCGGCCATCTGGCGCACGCCCTGGTAAAACGGTTCAAAAATGCGTTCAAAGTCTTCGGGCGCAACGCCGGCGCCCTGGTCGATGCAGTCGATGCGGGCGCAACCCTGGTCGCCCGACAGTTCGAAGCGCACGCTGCCGCCTTCCGGGCTGAAACGCACGGCGTTCGACAGCAGGTTGGCCAGCACGGTGGCCAGCTTGTCCCGGTCGGCCTGCAGCACCAGCGAGTCGCCGCGCACATCGATGCTCAGGCGGCGCGCCTGCCATTGCAGCTGCTGCGCCGCCACCACCTCCTGCAGCAGGTCCAGCAAGTCGACCTTGCCGAGCGCCAGGTGCTGGGCGTCAAAGGCGGCGGTATTGTAGCGCAGCAAGTCTTCGATCTGGGTCTGCAGCGACGCCGTGTTCTGCTGCAGGATGCCGGCAATTTCGCGCTGGCCATCGCTCAGTTTGCCGGCCACCTCGTCTTCCAGCAGCGCCACGCCTTCGCGCAGCGCCGCCAGCGGGGTTTTCAGCTCGTGCGAGATATGGCGCAAAAAACGTTCCTTGTCCGCGTCCAGGCTCGCCAGGCGCTGGCGCAGCCAGTCCAGCTGCTGGCCCACGCGGCGCGTATCGGCCGGGCCGCCGACCACGATGGCTTGGTCGTAGCGCTTGTCGCCCAGGCGTTCGATGGCGCGTTCGATGCGGCGCAGCGGGCGCGACAAAATAAAGCCGAAACAGATCGCCAGCACGGCCGCCAGCAGCACGGCGCCGATTACCAGCAGCCCCAGCAGCTGGCGCTGGCGTTCCAGTTCAACCAATAAATCGTCGTTGCGGCTGCCGATTTCCGTCTTGCTGTCGCGCGCCACCGTGTCGTTGATCTGCGCCATGCGCACGAACGCGCGCGACACCACCGCATGGCCATCGCGCTTGCGGCGTTTGCCAGCCTGCAAGACCTGCCAGGCAGCCTCGGCCTGCGCCGTCCACTCGTCGGCCAGCTGCGGCGCAAAATGCGGCGTGGCGCGGTTCAGCATGGTCAAGGCCGCGGCCGCCTCTTCGCGCGCAGCCGCATAGCGCTCGCGAAACACGGGGTCGTCGAGCACCATGAACTGGCGTGCGCTGCGCTCCATGGCCAGCGTGCGTTCGGCCAGGCGCTGCGACTGTTCCGTCAGGGTAATGGCCTGCGCCGCCGTGTCGCGCCCCAGCTGGGCCAGGTGTTCCAGCGTCAGCAGCGCTTGCACGGAAGTGGCGGCCATGATGCCGGCGGTCAGGATAAAAGCGGCAAACAGCAGCTGGCGAAAGGAAAGTCTGAACAAGGGGCGGCCTTCGGCTCGGTGAGCGTGGGAAAAGGCGCATGGTACGCCAAGCAGGCGCAGCATGACGCCGTCTTCCGGCAAATGGCCGATATTACAAGATTGCCGGTTTGCCTGCAGTCCAGGATGCCGGCGGCGCACGGCGAATAGTCCTAGTACAATAGGAAAACTCTTGATCCAGCCATCGCGCTGGCGGCCAGCTCTGGCTTTTCGCCGTGTTGCCCCCAGATATGATGCAAGCCCTACCGAATCGTCGCCGTTCCAACAAACCCACAGCAGAGACCCCATACCGCATGAGCACATTTGAAAAAGTCAGCAGCAACTTCATTCCAGTCTTGCAGGCCACCATCGAGCAATACGTCGAGCCCGCATCGGGCATGCGCCATATCCATATGCATACCGAGCAGGCTGAAATGGTGTTCCTGGTGGCCTTTCCCACCGTGCCTGAAGTAAGCGACGGGCGCGCGCACATCCTGGAACACCTGGCCCTGTGCGGCTCGGCCCGCTATCCGGTACGCGACCCGTTCTTCTCGATGCTGCGCCGCTCGACGGCCACCTTCATGAATGCGATGACCTATCCGGACCGCACCGTGTACCCGTTCGCCAGCACCGACCGCAAGGATTTCTTCAATCTGCTCGATGTGTACCTGGACGCGGCGTTCTTCCCGAACCTCGATTACCTGAACTTCCGCCAGGAAGGCTGGCGCCACGCGTTCGAAGGCGACAAGCTGGTCTACCAGGGCATCGTCTTCAATGAAATGAAGGGCGCCTTCAACAGCCCGATGCGCGCGCTCGACAGCGGCATTGCCAGCACCTTGTTGAAAGGCACCACGTACCAGGTGGAGTCGGGCGGCGATCCGCTCGATATTCCCGACCTGACGCACGAAATGCTGAAAGAATTCCACGCCAGCCACTACCATCCGTCGCAAGCCGTCATCATGACCGCCGGCAATATCGAAGCGTCGGCGGTGCAGCAGCAGGTGGCCGAGCGTGTCTTGTCGAAACTGAGCGGCTTTAGTCCGCGCCGCCTGCCGCAGCTGGCCCCCGCCTGGACCGCGCCGCAGGAAAACGTGGTGAAAATTCCGTCGCAGGAAGCGCGCGACGACGAGTTCGGCTTGCAGTTTGCCTGGCTGCTGGGCGAATCGTCCGATCCGCTGGCGTTCTATCATGCGCACCTGCTGTCGGCCGGCCTGCTGGGCGAATCGTCGGCGCCCGTGATGCGCGCGATGGAGTCGGCCGGTTACGGCCGTCCGTCCGACATGAACGGCCGCGACGCCGGCACGCGCCAGATGGTGTTCCATATCGGCATGGAAGGCCTGACGGAAGAACAGATCGCCGACGCGCATGCGCGCATCTGGGCTGCGCTGGAAGAAACCGCGGAAGAGGGCATTCCGGCCACCGTGCTGCATGCGGCGCTGCGCGACATCAAGTACAGCCAGCGCGAGATCAGCAGTGGCCGCATGCCGTACGGCCTGGGCCGCTTGCTGCACGCCTTGCCGCTGGCCATGTATGGCGGCGACGTGATGGATGCGTTCGACAATGCGGCCATCCTGGAAACGCTGGAACAGCAGATCGACGACCCGGAATTTTTCAAGCAGCTGGTGCGCGACCTGATCGCCAACCCGACCCGTTTGACCACCCGCGTGGTGCCGGACAGCGCCTTCTTTACGGAACGCGCCGCGCAGGAAGACGCCAAACTGGCGGCGCTGCAGGCCAGCCTGAGCGACGAGCAGCGCGCCCATATCGTGGCCGAGTCCGCCGCGCTGGACGCGCACCAGCAATTGCCGTCGAACTCGGAAGTGCTGCCGCGCATCCGTCCAAGCGACGTCAGCGCGCATCCGCGTCCGGCGCTGGCGATTCCCGAAGCCGTCAACGGCGCGGTGGCGTTTTCGATCGCCTCGAACGGCATCAGCTACGCCAACGTGCTGTACGACGTGTCGCACCTGCCGGAAGCGTCGTGGCCATGGCTGCGGCTGTACACGGACCTGGCGCCGGAATTGGGCGTGGGCGACATGTCGTTCGACGACGCCAGCGCCTGGCGCCAGAGCATGGTGCCGTCGTTCCATATCGGCCTCGAAGCGATTCCCCGTCCGCAGCAGACCATGCGCGTGGAACTGTCGTTCTCGGCCAGCGGCCTGCGCGAAGAGCACGAGGCGATCGCGGCCGTGCTGTCGGCCTGGATCGCCAAGCCGCGCTTCGATGAAGAAGAGCGCCTGGCCTTCCTGATCGAGAGCCTGGTGCAGGACAAACTCTCCAGCCTGGCCGAATCGGGCAACCGCTACGCCATGCTGGCCTCGACCGCGCCGCTGTCGCCGATGCGCCGCTTCGACGATATCGTTGGCGGCCCGGCCGCGCTGCCGTTCTACCGCCGCCTGCAGCAGCTGAGCAAGACTTCCGAGGGCCTGCAGGAAATCGCACGCGAGCTCGACGCCCTGCATGCGCACATCATCGCGCAGCCGCCGATCGTGCTGTGCGCCGGCCTGGAGCAGGACGGCCTGGAACTGGCCGGCCTGCTGGACCTGCCAAGCGTCGACGCGGTAGCGGCCGCCGAAGAAGCGATCGAAGAGGGTGCGGTGAACGCGCCGCCGGTGGTGCCGCTGGCGCTGGCCAATACGGCGCTGCATGCGACCAGCCAGATCAACCACTGCTTCGTGTCCTGGCCCGTGCCTGGCGTGCACAGCCCGGATGCGGCGGCGCTGGCCGTGGCCGCCGAGCTGATGACCAACCAGGTGCTGCATACGGCCCTGCGCGAAAAAGGCGGCGCCTATGGCGGCAGCGCCAGCTATGCGGCCGGCGCCGGCACGTTCACGCTGAGCTCGTACCGCGATCCGCGCCTGGCCGGCACCTATGCCGACTTCGACGTGACCCTGACGCAGATCCTCGACGGCGAATTCTCGCAGGAGCAGGTCGAAGAAGCGATCATCTGCGTGATCAAAGGCCTGGACAAGCCGCACTCGCCGTATGCGGAAGCGCTGACCGCGTGGAACATGCAGCAGCGCGGCACCACCGAAGCGGTGCGCCAGCAGTTCCGCACCGGCGTGCTGACCTGCACGCTGGAGCAGATCAAGGCGGTCACGCGCACCTGGCTGAAAGACGGCCAGCCGAGCCGCGCCGCGTTTGCGGGCAATACCACGCAGGACCTGGCGGGGCTGGAGGTGGTGGATTTGTTGGCGCTGGCGAGCTGAGCCAAATGATGTCGGGTAGAGCCAACAATGATGTCGGATTACGCGCTTGCGCGCTAATCCGACCTACCCGACCTACCCGACCTACCGGCCCTACGTGCGCTGCATCATGATGGGATTGCCGCCGGTTCCATAAACATCACTTCCCACTGATGCCCATCGGGGTCCTGGAAGCTGTGGCCGTACATGAAGCCGAAATCGAGCGGATCCTTGTAGATGCTGCCGCCGGCGGCTACCGCTTTCGCCACCAGCTGGTCGACTTCCGCCCGGCTCTCCGCCGAAATACACACCAGCACTTCCGTCGCCTGCGACGTATCGCACAGCTGCTTGGGCGTGAACTGGCGGAATTTTTCTTCCGTCAACAGCATCACGAAACTGGTTTCGCTGACGATCATGCAGGTCGCGGTGGCATCGGTGAAATGGGCATTGAAACTGAAGCCCAGGGCCGTGAAAAATGTCACGGAACGGTCCAGGTCCCTGACGGGCAGGTTGACAAACAGATTGCGGGCCATCGTATCTCCTTGAAGTGAGTCGGAAAGGTGCCGGCCGATTTTACCCGCCGCCGTCAAACGCCGGCGCGCCCCACGGTCTTCGGCGCATGGCCAAAATAGCGGCTGAAGGCAGCGCTGAAATTGGCCGGGTGGCGATAGCCCACCTGCCAGCCCGCCTGCGCCACCTGACAGCCGGACTCCAGCAACAGTTTCGCGCGCTGCATGCGCAGCGCCAGCAGCGTGCGGTACGGACTGTCGTCATAGCGGCGGCGCCAGCCCTGCTTGAACTTGAACAGGCTCAGGCCCACCTGAGCGCACAGGTAAGCCAGCGTCAGTTCCTGCCCGAGTTGCTCCTCCATCAGCGCATGCGCACGCTCGATTTTCGCGATATCCGTGTCGCGCCAGCGCATTGCCATGACCGGTGCCGGCTGCAAGGCCCGCAGCTGTTCCGCCAGCAGGCTCAACACCCCGATATGCAGGGCCAGCGCATCGTTCTGTTTCCACAGCGACTGGGCCAGTTGCGTACCGGCGCGCGTGGTCGAGGCAAACGCCAGCGGCCGCACGCCATGCGCCGGCAGCACATCGGCGTGGCCATAGCGCGCCAGCGCGTGTTCATCGATCAGCACGCGCAATTGCGCCACGCGCTGGCCCGCCTCGAAACGGCGCTCGCCGCTGCCCTGGCGAAACGCCGATACGGTCGTATGGCCCGGCTCGAAGCGCAACTGCGCGCCGTCCTGCCCGACATAGCCCGATCTGCCCTGCAGTCCCATGGTAATCACCAGCCCACCGGCTTCGCCGCTGCGCACTACCTGCTCGACCAGCGCCTGGCGCGGGTGAAAATCGGAATGCACCAGCAGCAAACCCTGGTCCAGCGTGGTCTGCTCAAAACGGCCCGCGCCGCCACCGGCATCGCGCTGGCGGCGCATCCATTCGGGTGTTTCGCGTTCCTGTAACGGCATGCCTGCTCCTTTCAACGCAATGCAGATGAAATGCGCCGGATTGCATACAAATGCAAATGATAATTATTCTCATTGTTGCATAAAATGGCGTTCATGACACCACTACTTGACAGGAAATCACCATGAACTTCCATGCCTTTCATGACGAGCATGCGCTGCAACCATATTGGGATCTGGCCATCGCGCCAGTGCAGGGCGACGCCCTGGCTGCCATGCTGGAACTGGGACTATTCGACGCGCTGGAAACGCCGCAGACGGCCGCCCAACTGGCGGGCGCGCTGGAGCTGGACGTACCGCATACGGCGCTGTTGCTGGAACTGCTGTGGAGCATGCGGCTGCTGGACCGTACCGAGGCCGGTGATGCCGTCAGCGCCTGGCGCTGCAGCGCCACGGCCCTGCACTATTTTTGCCGCAGTTCGTCCAGTTTTTGCGGCGACGCCTGGCTGTACCGGCTGCATGCACTGCGCGATTTTGGCACGCAATTGAACACCCTGATGCACGACGGTGGCCACCCCACGCCGTACCAGACCGCAAGCGGCGTCAACTGGGCGTTGGCGGCCCGGCAGCAGATCGGCCAGGAACAGCGCGCCGTTACCATGCGCGCAGCGCTGTCGGTCATGCAGCGCATTGCCCCGTTCAGCTCGCCCGATGCCAGGCTGCGCCTGCTCGATCTCGGTGGCGGCCCCGGCTGGGTGGCGATCGCGCTGGCGCAAGCGCATGCGGGGCTGCAAGGCACCGTATTCGACTGGCCCGAAACGGTGGCCGTCGCCAGCGCCAATATTGCCCACGCAGGCCTGTCCGGCCGGCTTGGCACCCTGGGTGGCGACCTCGACAGCGACGAACTCGGCGGCGAGTACGATCTGGTCTGGTGCTCGTCCGTGCTGCACTTCGTTGCCGACCTGCCAGCGGTGCTGCGCAAGATGCACGCGGCACTGAGGCCCGGTGGCGTGCTGGTCTGCGTGCAGGCGGAGATTGCGCCCACGCCCGACGACGCCTCGCGCGTGCTGCCCTATTACTTGCCGATGCGCATGCTGGGGCGCCTGGTTACGCGCCAGGGCGAACTGGCGGGCCAGCTGCGCAGCGCCGGCTTGGTCCAGATCGAGCAGTACCAGGCCAGCGATTTTCCAATGGCGCCGGTACAGGTGCTGATCGCGCGCAAGGCAGGCTGAACTGGCGCAGCCTGGCGCCTACTGCCCGACGAAGATGCCGTCGCTTTCAGGCGAGGCGATTTTCAGCCCGGCATCGCCTGCGCAGTAAAACGGATGGCCATGGATACCCGTCAGTCCCACCACGCATGTGTCGCCACCGGTCAGTTCATCGATCACCGAAGCGATCACGGCGCTGTTGGGTGCTGGCTGCTGCAGATCCTTGAACCAGGCATCAGGATATTCTCCTGCAGGAATCTGGCCTGCATGGGCATACGTGCCCAGCGAAGCGTGATCGGCAGCATAGATAAAACACTTGTCGTAGCCCGCCGCCAGCGAGGCGACCAGCATCTGCCGGTAGCAGCGCTCGGTGCCGGCCGCCGTCATGTTCGCAGGTCCCCAACTGCTACTGTCGGTGCTGCCCGTCATGTTGAACTCGGTATTCCAGACAGGACCTGACCAGCCCGCTTTGGCTGCGGCCAGCTTGACGCGGCTGCCAGTCAGGCTCAGGTCGCCAAAGATGGTGTTGTTCGGATAGGCCACATCGGAGCCGGGATTGCCATAGCCAGCCTGATCCAGCAGTGTCATATTGATCGTCTTGTTGTCGGGTGGGGCTCCCGGGCCGCCACGGCGGGAAAACGAGCCGTAGTTGTGATGCGCCAGCACATCAATGTAATCCTTGCCCGTCTTGCCAGCACCATCGCCACGGTTGCCGACCGTCACAGGATGGCTGGCACTGGCCCCCAGGAAGGCGGCGGCCAGCGCCGACTCGCCTCCTTGAAACGGTGGACTGCACACGAGCACATTCAAGCCCTTCTCCGCAGTCAGGTCCCTGGCCAGGCGACACAGGACTGCCAGGTTGCTCAGAAAGCCGCCGGCATAGGTGGCAGCGGGCGAGGCATAGTAATCCTGGGCCGCGAAATAGCTGTTCGGAATATTAGTGGAAGCAAAATAATCAGGACTCGCTTCATTGGCCATTTCCAGCGCGCCCAGTGTATTGCCATACATGGCGGCGATATCGAGCACACCGCTCAGCAATGTCTTGATACGCGTGTAATAGGCGGTGGAATTTGTCGACAGAAATTCACCCGTGGACAAACCCTGTTCCACGAACCGGCCCGCCTGGCCCTCTTTCGATTCGACGTAAGTCATGCTGTTCAGGCTCATGTTGAGCAGCACGCGCACGCCTTTGGCGCGTGCGCTGTCGAACAGCAGGTGCAGCTTGGAAAAATCATGCGTGCCATCGGGCCGCAGCATCCCTGTATAAAAATTCTGGTTCGTGATGCGGCCATACTGGCTGGCCGGGCGGCTGCCTGCACTGGCCGTGACGCCGGCCGCCATGAAGTCGCCATCGAAGATGCGGCCATGCGGATTCGGATCGAAAGCACGCACCCAGCCCATGCGGCCATCGTATTCCGCATGCCAGCGCGATGGATTGGGGGAATTGAAATAACCAGGCTTGGCAGGGTTGACCGACGGATCGTAAGGCCAGCGGATATAGTGAATGCCGAAATTATCCTTGCTCAATGGACGGCTGACGGCAATCGCGGAAGGGGCCGGGATCGTGCGCACGACTTGCGCCTGCGGCAGCAGTGTGACGTTGACAGCGCGCGCGCTGTCATACGTGATGCCGATGCCGTTCGCGCCCGTCTCGCCCACATAGCAGTTCATCGGGCTCAGCTCGGCTGCAGGTGTCAGGCCGGCCGCTGTCGTCGCCAGCGCGGGCGCATCGCGCACCAGGTCGCGCAGCGATTGCGCCGCATTCCCATTGAGATGGTAGTACAGGTCTTGGCTGGCGTCGGCTACCGCGCCGGCGCTGCTGAAATACTGCCCCGCCGCCATGAAGGCCAACTGGCGCGGATCAAGCGCTTTGCTGGTGAAAAAGACTTTTGCGATATCAAAGCCGCCCGCGTTGTCGGCATCCGGCCCGATCAGGATGCTGCCATTCATGCCCGCATACGCGCCGCTCGCCATCGCCGGGATACTGCCGCCATACACGGTCGGCAAGCGGTGCGCAGGAGGGGTGTCAACCAGTGGCGCCCACAGTATCGAGATCGAGTCCGCCTGCAACTGCGCGCTGGTTTCCTGGCCATTGCTGACAGAAAGAATTTGCTCGCTGCCGGCGGCAGGATTCTTGCGCAAGAAGACCCAGACCCAGCGTCCCGTACTGGCGAAAGCGGAGTAGGGTGATGTCGCGCCCTGGCGCGCAGCGATCACGCCGGCATCCTGTCCCGCCACCGCAGGCTTGGGCATGACCAGGCGGATACAGCCGGGATTGGCAAACGACGGGCCTTCATACCCCAGCCACAATGGCTTGCCCGCCGCGTTCGCCACAGCGAGCAGGCGCAATGGCGGCTTCGTTCCCGGTGCTTCATCGAGTATCTTCACCAGCACGCCCAAGGTCCAGGCCGGACCCATCAGATCAATGGCAGGCAAGGTAACAGACGAACTCGCCGCCAGGAAGCGCAGGGTCTGCGGCAGCAAGGCGACATGTACTGCGGTATTGCTCAAGCCATCGCCGTTATGCACTTTCACGCTACCCGCGTTCACGCCGTTATCGGGCATCTGCAGCGTCAGCGTTGCGGCCGCGCCCGCAACCGACTGCAGCACCTGCGGGCCGCCGGCAAGGCGGTAATGATTGGTCACTTGAGAAAGGTTGTTCATCAGCAGAAACTCCAGGTAAGAGTGAGGGCAAGAAAGGCCGTTGCCAGATGGCTAAACACCAAAAAATCTTAGCATATTGATTTTTTGTTATTGGACCAATCCATGCTCCCTCTCCCGGCCACCTGCGCTCCTGCGCCTGTGACAACACAGAAAAAATCATGGGCCTGTCAGATGAGGCCTCCGTACACGGGACAGACAGGCTAACTGTCCGCAGGCCCTTGCAACGACTCGATCAGCAGCAGCGCCAGCCGCTCGACCGGCGGCCTCGGCGTCTGCGCGCCGCGCAGCAATTCCAGCGACAGCGACGGCAGCGCGGGCAGGCCCGACTCCTCGGCATCGAGCGCGCAGACGGAAGCCGGCAAGCCGTAGCCGGTGCGCACGGTCACGCCCAGGCCAGCCGCAGCTGCCGCCCACAGGCCACCCAGGCTGGGACTGGTAAATGCGATGCGCCAGGCGATGCCGGCGCGGTCGAGCGCGTCGGTGGCGCAGCGCTGGAACAAACATGGGCGATCGAACGCGATCAGCGGCAGCGGCTCGCCCGCCTGCGGCTGCCATGGCACGCTGGCCGAAGCGATCCAGCGCATGGTCGGCTGGGCGATCAGGGTACGCCGCTGCGCGGGCCAGGTGACCAGGTCCTGCATGCCACTGCAACCCCACAGCAACGCCAGGTCCATCTGCTCCATCGCCAGGCGTTCCATCAGTTCCGAATTGTGCGCCACATGCGCCTCGATGCGCACCTTGGGATGGGCGCGCGAAAAGCGCCCCAGCACGGCCGGCAGCAGCACTTCGCCAAAATCCTCCTGCAGACCCAGTTTGATCCAGCCCTCCAGCTCCACCCCGCGCAGGGCCACAGCGGCCTCGTCGTTCAGCTCGACCATGCGGCGCGCATAGGCCAGCAGCACGTCGCCCGCGTCCGTCAGCGCCAGCCCGCGGCCCGACTTGCGAAACAGCGGCATGCCGGCCTGCTCTTCGAGTTTTTTCAGCTGCGCGCTGACGGCCGAGGTGGAACGGCCGACTTTATCGGCCGCGCGCGCAAAGCTGCCCAGCTCGATGCCGGCCACATAACTGCGCAAAAAGGCGATGTCAAAATTAAGCCTGTTCATGACCGTCCGGTTTTATAAAACAATAAGATGAAAATTATCTGATATTCAGAACCATCGTACTGCGCAACACTGGCATGGTCAACCACAGCTTTTACTCGATCATGAACGCTACCAGTCCTGCCATTGCCACCGCCGTCCCGTCCTTGTCCCCCGCCCATCGCTGGAAGGTACTGGCCGTCGGCGTGGCCGCCAACGCCACTTTTTCTGCCTGCGCCAACGGCATGCCGACCACCGCCATCTGGCTCAGGAGCGGCTATCAGCTGAGCAATACCGAACTGGGGGTGGCGCTGGGCGCCATGGGCCTGGGCGTGGCGTTATCTGAACTGCCATGGGGCATGGCGACCGACCGCTGGGGCGACCGGCCCGTGCTGCTGACCGGCTTGCTGGGCACCCTGCTGGCGCTGCTTACCCTGATGCTGTGGATTACGCCGCAGGGCGGGGCCGTGCCGTCGCTGTTTTCATTGGCGGCAGGACTGGCGCTGGTGGGCGTATTGGGCGGCAGCGTGAACGGCGCCAGCGGCCGCGCCGTGATGCGCTGGTTCGGTCCCGGCGAGCGGGGCTTTGCCATGAGCATCCGCCAGACGGCCGTGCCGCTGGGCGGCGGACTCGGTGCGCTACTGCTGCCGACACTGGCCGCCCGTTACGGCTTCGTGCCCGTGTTTGGCGTGCTGGGCTTTTTCTGCGCCGTGGCGGCGTTTTTTACGTGGCGCTGGATGCATGAACCGGTTTTCACTGGCGAGGCCGCCAGGGGGCCGCACAACGCGTCCACGGGGGTGTCTGACAGCAAGGCGGCTTCGCCACTGCGCAATCGCCAGGTGTGGCGCATGGTGGCCGGCATCGGCGTGCTGTGCGTGCCGCAGTTTGCCATCCTCAGCTACGCCACCGTGTTCCTGCATGACCACGGACAATTGGGCCTGGCGCAGATCACCTCGGTGATGGTGGTGCTGCAGCTGGGGGCGATGGTGATGCGCATCTGGAGCGGGCGCCATACGGACCGCCACGCCAACCGTCCCGCCTACCTGCGCGGCTCGGTGCTGGTGGCGCTGGCCTCGTTCCTGCTGCTTGCGTGCGTGGCGGGATGCGCGGCACCGGGCTGGCTGCTGATGGCCGCCGTGATTGCCGCCGGCATCTGCGTCTCGGCCTGGCACGGCGTGGCCTATACGGAACTGGCCACGCTGGCCGGCGCCGCCAGCGCGGGCACGGCGCTGGGCATGGCCAACACGGCCGTGTATGCGGGATTGTTTGCCACGCCGGTGCTGCTGCCGCACTTGCTGGCGGCCAGCAGCTGGGCCTGGGTGTGGGCGGTGGCGGGGCTGGTGGCGCTGGCGGCCTGGCCGCTGTTTCCCGGGCCGTCCCGGACTTAAGGAAGCGGGGTGATGCGGTACACGCAGCGCATCGCATTGCTCAGCAGATGCTGCTCGCGCACGACGCTGGCCGTGGGGCCCACCACTTCCTGGAACAGCTGCAGCTCGGAGCGGCAAAAGCCCTGGCAGGTGCGCGCCGCAGCGCAGATCGGGCAGTGGTCTTCGATCAGCAGCCAGTCTTCGCCGTCAGCCTCGACCCTGGCCATATAGCCCTCTTCATCGCGGATCGCCGCCAGCTGCGCCAGCCGCGTCGGCAGGTCCGGCGCCGGGCAGGCCAGCGCATAGGCACTGCGGCTTTCTTCCTCGCGCTGCGCGATCAGTTTATCCAGTCCCTCCTCGCCAAACAGCTGGCGCACCGAGCCGATCAGCTTGATGGTCAGCTGCGCGTGCGTGTCGGGAAAGCGCGCGTGGCCCGCCTCCGTCAGCACCCAGTTCTGGCGCGGCCGCCCGGCCCCGCTTTGCGCCTCCATCCGTCCTTCGATCAGGCCCGCCGTCACCAGCTTTTGCACCTGCTGGCGCGCCGCTTCACCCGTCATTGCCAGCGTTTTGGCCAGCGATGCCGTGGAAACCGGACCCTTGGTCTTGATGAAATAGAGGATGCGCTCCGTCGTTTGCGGGGCGGCGCCGTCGCCATTATCCAAACGTTTACTTGTGTAATTCATTTTGCTCAACTATGATGGGGCCAGTTATACAACCGATTGCTTGCATAATAGGCCGATAGCGCGGCGCTGTCGAGAACTTCCACGCCTGCATGCCGGCAAGACACCTTGGACGGACTTACCATGCAGCTCCATCACGCCATCTGGCTGTTTCAACTGATCCTGGCCACCGGCCTGGCTTCCTGGCTGAGCATCGCCGCCATCAACAACCTGCAGGCCTTTCACGGTTCGGTCTGGGCCATCGGCAACACCATGCGCATGGACCCGCTGCGCCAGGATCCGACCATCGAGACGCCCCTGCTGCGCCGCGCGCTGACATCGCTGGCCGTGCACCGGCTGGCGCTGGTGGTGGTGCTGGTGCTACAGCTCGGTGGCGCCATTGCCGCCTGGTCCGGCGTGGCCCTGTTCGTCGTCGGCGGCGGTGCAATCGGCGACGCGCTGCCGTGGCTGAACCTGGCCCTGTGCGCGATGGCCGCCTTCCTGCTGCTGATGCATCTGGGCGGCCTGTGGTTCGGCTACTGGATCGCCCAGGAAGGCCTGCAGACCACGCACCTGGTGCTGCTGCTGTGGACGCTCGCCCTGTTCTTCCTTTTCAACGCGCGCTGGCTGTAACGCCGCCGCGTCTCCATCGAAAGACTTCATCATGAAAATCAAGCTTGCCGGCGCTGGTGCGCTGGCCATTACGCTCGCGGTGGCGGGCATCTTCACGTACCCGCGCCTCGATTCCCATGCGGCCGAAACGGCGCCCTACCCACCGGCCAAGGTGGCGCTGGTGCCGGTGCTGGCAGGTACCCCGCAGCGATTTTTCACCGGCGTGGGCGAACTCGAAGCGGCGCGCCAGGTGCAGGTGGCGGCCGAGACGGGCGGGCGCGTCACGCAGATCCGTTTTGCCTCGGGCCAGCAGGTGAAAGCGGGCGAGGTACTGGTGCAGCTCAACGACGCGCCGGAACAGGCCAGCCTGCTGCGCCTGCGCGCCCAGCTGAGAAACGCCGAGACCAGCTACCAGCGCACGCGCCAGCTGATAGTTGAAAAAGCGGCCACGCAGGAGCAGCTTGATGCCGCAGTGGCCGCGCGCGATGCGGCCCTTGGCGAAGTGCGCCAGACCGAAGCGCTGATCGCGCAAAAAACCATCCGCGCGCCGTTCTCCGGCCAGCTCGGCATCCGCCGCGTGCATGCGGGCCAATACCTGAATGCCGCCGATACGGTGGCCAGCCTGGTCGACACGAAGTCCCTGCTGGTGAACTTTGCGCTCGATGAACAGAGCAGCGCCAGGCTGGCGCCGGGGCAGGCGGTGACGGTGCTGGTCGATGCGTATCCGGACCAGCCATTCAAGGCCACCATCAACGCCATCGACCCGCTGATTTCACGCGCGCGCATGGTGCAGGTGCAGGCCACGCTGGCCAACCGCGATGGCACGCTGAAACCTGGCATGTACGCCAATGTGCGCGTGGCGCGCGAGAGCAGCCAACAGCAACTGACGGTGCCGGAAACGGCGGTGACCTACAACAGCTATGGCGACACGGTCTTCGTCGCGCAGCAGGGCAAACCGTTGACCGTCAGACGCGTGGCCGTCACGCTGGGCGAGCGGGCCGGCGGGCGCGTGGAAATCGTCAAGGGCCTGTCCGCCGGCCAGCAGGTGGTCGCCTCGGGCCAGCTGAAACTGGCCGACGGCATGGCGGTGCAGGCGGTCGCCAATACGCTGGAACAGGAGAGCGCGCGATGAACTTTACCGACCTGTTCGTGCGCCGCCCCGTGCTGGCGCTGGTAATCAGCAGCCTGCTGGTGATGCTGGGCGTGCTGGCCATCAAGCAGCTGCCGATCCGCCAGTATCCGATGCTGGAAACCTCGACCATCACCATCGCCACCACCTATCCGGGCGCCTCGGCCGACCTGATGCAGGGCTTCGTCACGCAGCCGATCGCGCAGGCCGTGTCGTCGGTGGAAGGCATCGACTATCTCACCTCGTCGTCGGTGCAGGGCAGCAGCCTGGTCACCGTGCGCATGGAACTCAATCGCGATTCGACCCAGGCGCTGACCGAGGTCATGGCCAAGGTCAACCAGGTGCGCTACAAGCTGCCCGAAGGCGCGTTCGACCCGGTGATCGAGCGCTCGGCCGGCGACTCCACGGCCGTCGCCTATGTCGGCTTTGCCAGCGACACGGTATCGGCCGCGCAGCTGACCGACTACCTGGCGCGCGTGGTGCAGCCGATGTTTGCCACCATCGACGGCGTGGCCAAGGTCGAGACCTTCGGCGGCCAGCAGCTGGCGATGCGGCTGTGGATCGATCCGGCGAAACTGGCGGCGCGCGGCCTGACGGCGTCCGACGTGGCGAGCGCCGTGCGGCGCAATAATTACCAGGCGGCGCCCGGCAAAGTGAAGGGACAATTTGTCGTCTCGAACATCAGCGTCAATACCGATCTGACCAGCGTGGCGCAGTTTCGCGAGATGGTGATTGCCAATGGCAAGGACGATGGCGCGCTGATACGCCTGAAGGACGTCGGCACGGTGGAACTGGGCGCGGCCGCCAGCGAGACCAGCGCCAGCATGGACGGCGTGCCGGCCGTGCACCTGGGGCTGTTCCCGACGCCGGGCGGCAATCCGCTGGTGATCGTCGCGGGCATCAAACAACTGCTGCCCGCGATACAGAAAACCCTGCCGCCGGGCGTCAAAGTGGAGCTGGCGTTCGAGACGGCGCGCTTTATCGAGGCCTCGATCGCTGAAGTGGCGCACACACTGTTCGAAGCCCTGCTGATCGTGGTGCTGGTGATTTATCTGTGCATGGGTTCCCTGCGCTCGGTGCTGATCCCGGTGGTGACGATTCCGCTGTCGATGCTGGGCGCAGCCGCGCTGATGCTGGCGTTCGGCTTCAGCATCAATCTGCTGACTTTACTGGCAATGGTGCTGGCCGTGGGACTGGTGGTCGATGACGCCATCGTGGTGGTGGAAAACGTGCACCGCCATATCGAGGAAGGCAAGTCGCCGGTGGCGGCAGCGCTGGTCGGCGCGCGCGAGGTGGCCGGCCCCGTGATCGCGATGACGATCACGCTGGCGGCCGTGTATGCGCCGATCGGCATGATGGGCGGCCTGACCGGTGCGCTGTTCAAGGAGTTCGCGCTGACGCTGGCCGGCGCGGTAGTGGTGTCGGGCGTGGTGGCATTGACCCTGTCGCCCGTGATGAGTTCCTTCCTGCTGCAGCCAAAAACGTCGGAAGGGCGCATGGCGCGCGCCGCCGAACATTTTTTTGGCGGCCTCACCAGCCGCTACGCACGCCTGCTGGCGTGGTCGCTGCGGCGCCGCTGGCTCAGTGGCGGCTTTGCGCTGGCAGTGATGATCAGCCTGCCGTTTCTGTACCTGCTGCCGCAGCGCGAACTGGCGCCGTCGGAAGACCAAGCCAGCGTGTTGACCGCCATCAAGGCGCCGCAGCATGCCAACCTCGATTATGTCGAGCGCTTCGCCGATAAACTCGAAGACATTTACCGCCGCACGCCGGAGACGGCATCGACCTGGATCATCAACGGCAGCGACGGCCCGGCGTCGAGCATCGGCGGCATCAACCTCACGCCCTGGGGCGAGCGCGCGCGCAATGCGGCCGTGATCCAGGCCGAACTGCAGCAGGCCGTCGGCGACGTCGAAGGCACCAGCATCTTTGCGTTCCAGATGGCGCCGTTGCCGGGCTCCAGCGGCGGCCTGCCGGTGCAGCTGGTGCTGCGCAGCGCGCAGGATTACGCCACCTTGTTTCGCACCATGGAAGACATCAAGCAGCGCGCCCGTGACAGCGGCCTGTTTGCCGTGGTCGACAGCGATCTCGATTACAACAACCCGGTGGTGAAAGTGCGCGTGGACCGTTCCAAGGCCAACAGCCTGGGCATCGCCATGCAGGATATCGGCGAGTCGCTGGCGGTGCTGGTGGGCGAGAATTACCTGAACCGCTTCAGCATGGATGGCCGCGCCTACGACGTGATCGCGCAAAGCCCGCGCGAGCAGCGCCTGACGGCGCAGGCGCTGACGCGGCAGTACGTGCGCGCCGACGACGGCACCCTGCTGCCGCTGTCGAGCGTGGTGACGGTGTCGGAGCAGATCGAACCGAATAAACTGACGCAGTTCAACCAGCAGAATGCCGCCACTTTCCAGGGCGTGCCGGCGCCGGGCGTGACGCTTGGCGATGCGGTGGCTTTTCTGGATGGCGTGGCCAGATCGCTGCCGCCGGGCTTCAGCTACGACTGGCAATCCGACGCGCGCCAGTTCGCCAGCGAAGGCAATGCGCTGCTGATGGCGTTCCTGGCGGCCGTGATCGTGATCTACCTGGTGCTGGCCGCCCAGTACGAAAGCCTGAAGGACCCGCTGATCATCCTGATCACCGTGCCGCTGTCGATCTGCGGCGCGCTGGTTCCGCTGGCGCTGGGCTGGGCCACCATCAATATCTACACGCAGATCGGCCTGGTGACCCTGATCGGCTTGATCAGCAAGCATGGCATTCTGATGGTGGAGTTTGCCAATGAATTGCAGGCGCACCAGCAGCTCGATCGCGTGTCCGCAATTGCCAAAGCGGCGCAGATCCGTCTGCGTCCGATCCTGATGACAACAGCCGCCATGGTGGTGGGACTGGTACCGCTGCTGTTCGCTTCCGGCGCGGGCGCCAACAGCCGTTTTGGCCTGGGCGTGGTGATCGTTTCGGGCATGCTGATCGGCACCTTGTTTACCCTGTTCGTGCTGCCCACCGTCTACTCGTTTTTAGCGCGCAACCACGCCGCCAGCCATGCCTCGCCACGCGCGCAGGCGCTGGCGCTGGCCACTACCCGACAAGGACAACCATGAAGCCGACTCGCCACGTTTTTTCGATGCTTGCGTTGCTGCTAGCCGGCTGCGCCGTCAGTCCCGCCTACGTCACGCCACAGACACCCGACATCGTCCTGGCCAGCCCGCAGCAGGCGCAATTTTCGCCCAAAGACGCCACCGCCATGCCTGCGCAGTGGTGGACCTTTTTCGACGATGCGCGCCTGTCGCAATTGATTGCCAGCGCGCTGGCGCACAACCTCGATATCGCGCAGGCGCAGGCCAGTCTGCTGGCCGCGCGCGCCGTGTTCGACGAACGCAGAATCGACCAGCTTCCCGCCGTCACCGGCCAGGCCGGCTGGCAGCGCAGCGTGCAGCAAACGACGCCCGGTACGCGCAGTACGACTGCCAGCACGCGCATCGGTTTCGATGCGCAATGGGAACTCGACCTGTTCGGACGGCTGGCCCATCTGAGCCGCTCGGCGCAGGCCCGTGCCGACGCCGCGCAGGCGGAGCTGCAGCAGGCGCGCCTGATCATCGCCGCCGAGGTGGCGCGCAATTATTACGAAGCGCTGGGCCATCAGCAAAACCTGCTGTTGACGCAGGCGCAGGTACAAAGCTGGCGCGATACGGTGGCATTGACCGACGCGCGCGTGGCAGCCGGCAGCGGCCTGCCGGAAGAGCGGCAGAATGCGCTGGCCAACCTCGCGCGCAGCGAGGCGGCGCTGCCGCCGCTGCAGGCGAATCTGCGCCAGGCGCAGTACCGGCTTGATGTACTGACTGGGCAAGCGCCGGGCGCGATGGCGCTGGCGACGACGCTACCCGCTGCGGCGCCGCTGGCCGGCCAGCTGCCGCTGGGCGACGTCAATCAGCTGATCAAACAGCGGCCCGACGTGGTGCGCGCCGAGCGCCTGCTGGCGGCCTCCAGCGAAGACGTGGGCGCCGCCACCGCCGAGCTGTATCCGAGGGTCAGTCTCGGCGGCTTTATCGGCTTTGTTGCGCTGCGCGGCAGCAGCGTGTTGGACGGCGGCGCCCGCGCCTTCGAGGTGGCGCCTACCATCAGCCATCCGGCCTTCCGGCTCGGCAGCGCCAGGGCCCGCGTGCGCGGCACGCAGGCGGCCGCGCAAGGCGCGCTGGCCGGCTACGAACAGGCGCTGTTGCTGGCGCAGGAAGAGGTGGAAAACGCCGTCACGCAGCTGGCGGAAAATCAAGCGCGGCTGGCGTCCTTGCTACAATCGGCACGCCACGGCAGCGCGGCACTTGCTATCGCCACCACGCGCTTCCAGGCGGGCGCCGGCAGCTACCAGGCGGTGCTGGAAAACCAGCGCGCGCTGCATGACATCCGGCGCGAGGCGCTGCAGTCGGAAACGGCGTCCTATCTCGATGCGATCGCGCTGTACAAGGCGCTGGGATGGGGCGTCTCCATGCAATGATTTATCAAGAAGGAGGAGACACGATGTTGGCACAGGCGAGCTGGTTGAACCAGCCGGAAAAATTCGAGATTCACGATGAAACACTGCGCGTTACCAGCGATGCGGGAACGGACTTCTGGCGCAAGACGCGCTATGGTTTTATCCGCGACAGCGGCCACTTGCTTGGCGTGCCGGTTGATGGCGATTTTACGGCGCAAATCCACGTCGCCGGCAGCTTCACGGCGCTGTACGACCAGGCAGGCATCATGGTGCGCATCGACGAGGAAAACTGGATCAAATGCGGCGTCGAATTTTCCGACGGCCAGCTGTGGCTGAGCACCGTGCTGACCGTGGACCATTCCGACTGGGCCGTCAGCAGCGCGCCGGCCATGCCGCAAGGCTTCTGGCTGCGCGTGACGGTCAGCGAGGGCGTGATCCGGGTGCAGTATTCGGTCGATGGCAAAGTGTGGCCGTTGCTGCGGCTGGCGCCGTTTCCGGTGGCTGCGCGCTATCTGGTCGGGCCGATGTGCTGCACGCCGGAACGCGGTGGGCTGGAAGTGGCGTTTTCGCAGTTGACGGTGGGGCCAGCCGTCGTCAAGGACCTGCATGATTTGAGCTGAAACTACGCCAACAATATTGTCGGATTACGCGCGGGTGCGCCGCGCTAATCCGACCTACGCCGACCTACTCATGCACATTCAACGAGCGATGAATATCTTTCGACTCATTGCGACCTGGCCGGTCATCCAACAGCTTGCCCGCTTCGCTCTGCGGCTGCTGGCCCGAACCCTTGACGTTGGCGTGGCTGTCGGGCTGGCCCAGGGTGTGCATGTTTTCCTGCTCGATCGCGGTCGGTCCGCTTTCGCGCGTGATCACGTCATTGGCCCAATGGCCGCTGTTGGCCGTGCCGCTGGCAATCTTGCCGCCGCCCTGGTTCGCATACGGGTCGCCGGCAGCCTTGTCGGGGTCGGTCTTGTCCATGCGGCTGTTGCGGGCCTGGTCCGATTCGGGTTTGATGGTCTCGCTCATGGCTGATCTCCTGGTAAGGGACGCTAAAAGAGGTGATCTTAGGCCGAAGAGCGCTGCAGCGTACCCGGCGCACGTCTTGCGCTGCTGTAGGAAAACACCGCGCGTGCATCGCTTCACGCCACCCAGGTTTCATGCAGATGGCGCCACAGCAGTCGTCCATCGGGCGCATTTTCATACACCACCGTCGACCAGCGTTCGGTCGTTTCCAGGCCCGGCTGCGAATGGATTTCGCGATAGCCCACCACCGCGCCAGCGCTGCCTTCCTGCAGCAGTATCAGGTCGGTAATATGCATCTGCAAGCCCGGCCGGCTGCCCGCCGCACTGCTAAAAAACGCTGCCAGGCCGGCGCTATCGAGCCGCGTTCCGGACGGCGTTATCATTGAAAAACCGGGGGGAAAACGCGCCAGCAACGCGGCACATTTTTCTGCCCCATTTGCGGTCCCGGAAAGCCAATCGCGGATCAGCACATGGGTCGAGAATATGTCGTCAAAATAGCGATTCGATGCAGTCATTTCGTCTTCTCCAGTAAATGTAGAACAGCGCGGTTATCGATGCGCAGGCACAGCGCCAGCGGCAGCACCACCAGCGCTGCCGCCAGCGCAAAACACAGGTGAAACGCCGGCATCGCACGCGCGTCTTCCGCGCTGACGCCGTGCGCGGCCAGCAGCATGTCGAGCAACGCGCTGGCCAGCACGGCGCCGAGGCAGAAACCGAGCTGCCGGTTGATATTCCAGACGGCGCTGGCCTGGCTCAAATCGCTGTCCGGCGTGCGCAAAAAGGCCGTGCTTTGCGCCGTGCTGCTGCACAAGCCACCGCCAAAACCCATCAGGGCGTAGGCTGCCGCCAGCAGCACCATCTGGCCTGCGGCATCGACCCATGCCAGCGTCAGGATGCCGGCTGCCTGCAGCAGCGCGCCGGCGAAAAACAGCGGCCGCGGCCCCGCGCGGCGGTAGCTTTTTCCCGTCAGGGCAATCGCGCCAAACGAGGCCAGCGCCCACGGCAGCATCAGTGCGCCGCTAGCCGATGCCGTCATGCCCAGCACGCCCTGCAGAAACAGAATGGCCAGCAGGCTGACACCCATGAACACGCCCGGCACCAGCAGGTACACCAGCATCGACACGCGCAACAATGGCTCGGCGAGCAGGCGCAGATTGAGCAGCGGCAGGGACTGGCGCAGCGGTTCACGCGGCGGATCGGGATGCAGCCAGCAGGCGGCCAAGAGCAGCGCCAGCGCTGCCAGCGGCACGTTCAGGTAAAAAATCCAGCGCCACGACAGGCTGTCGACGATCACGCCCCCCAAGGCCGGCGACAGCGCCGGCGCCAGCAGTCCCACCAGCATGATGACGGACGACAGGCCAGGGCGCTCGGCAGGGCGGTACAGGCGGTAGGTCATGCTTTGCCCCAGCGGAATCAGCAGTCCGCCGCCCAAGCCCTGCAGGGCCCGCCAGGCGATCAGGGCGCCGATAGAATCTGTCTGCCCGGCACCAATACTTGCAAATAAAAAAGTTAGCAAAGACGCTATAAAGACGGTTTTGCTGCCATAATAAGCAGCAAGCCAGGCGCTGCAGGGGATCACGATGGTCAGGCCGGCGATGTAGGCGGTGCTGATCCAGCCCAGCTGCGCCACCGAAGCATGCAGTGCGCGGCCGAGGTCCGGGTAGGCCACGCTGGTGATGAACATGTTGACCAGGTCGATGAAAAAGCCCAGCAGGTAAATCGCGGCGACCTGTTTGCGGTAGTCCATGGTGCTCCCGAATGGCAAAGCGCGATCTTGGGGCTTGGGCGCGATTTGCATAAGAAGCCAGCTGCGATTACACTGTCAAAAATATTTTGACATTCCTTTGAAACCCGCATGTTTCCACACTTTTATCCATGATCAGTCTTGACCGCCTCGGGATTTTTATCGCCATCGTCGATGCCGGCTCGCTGACCGGCGCGGCCGCCGTGCTGGGGCAGAGCAAGGCGGTCATCAGCTTCAACCTGAAGCAGCTGGAGGCGGAACTGGGGGTATCGCTGCTCACGCGCAGCACCCGCAGCCTGGCGCTGACGGACGTGGGGCGGCGTTTTTACGAGGACTGCCAGCGCGTGCTGGGCGAGGCCCACGGCGCGATCGAAACGGCGCGCCAGGGCCACCAGGGACTGCGCGGCACCTTGCGCATTACCACCACGGTCGAATACGGCCAGCGCACCGTGATTCCGGCGCTGATCGCGTTTGCCGGCGTGCATCCGCAACTGCAGATCCAGCATTCGTCGTCGTCCTCGCACGAAGACCTGATCTCGGGCCGCTATGATCTGGCGATCCGCATGGGGCAGCTGAACGATTCGAGCTACCGCGCGGCGCTGGTGGAACATTATGCGATCTGGCCCGTCGCCTCGCCCGCCTACCTGGCCAGCCTGCCGGCCAAGGGCATCGCCACGCTGGAGGACTTGCAACGCGCGCGCTGGCTGGCGCACGGCCGGCTGGCCACGCCGCTGCGCTGGCAGGTACAGACACCAGACGGAGAAATCGCATTTGCGGCTGAACAGGATGCCATGATCGAATCGGATTCGGCCTCGGCACTGCTCGGTTTTGCGCTGGGCGGCTGCGGCGTGGCGCTGCTGCCGCAATGGCAGGTGGAGTCGGAGGTGCGGGCAGGGCGCCTGCGCCATCTGCTGCCGCACTTGGTGTTCCCCGAACAGGGCGTGTATGCCGTGTATCCGAACACCCAGCATATTGCTGAAAAAGTGCGCGCGTTTATCGATTTCCTGCGCGACTTCGTGGGTGTCTCCATCTCTGCCACGTGAAACCATTTCCGCACGGCAAAGGAACGACCCTCGTGCGTTTTTCGTCCTAGACTAATGCCATGACTGCAATCACTGTCTTTACCAAAGGCAGCCTGCGGCTACAGCGAATGATGCACCAACCTCAATCCCTTACCGATCGGAGATCATCATGGCACAAACTTTGGCAGCAGTATTCGACAACCGCGCATCGGCTGAAAGCGCCCGGCAAAAACTGATCGCCTCGGGCTTCGGCAGCGAGCGCATCCGCCTCAACGATACCTCCAGCGACTACAGCGGCGCCCCATCGGCGACCTCCACCGTGGCCAACACGACAGGGCGCGACGACGACGGCTTTGTCGCCAGTATCAAGAATTTCTTTGCCGACCTGTTCGGCAGCCATGAAGACCGCTATGTGTACGCGGAAGCCGTGTCGCGCGGCCATGTGGTGCTGACGCTGGAAAGCGCCAGCGATGCCGAGATCGACCGCGCCAGCGATATCGTGGAAGACTTTGGCCCCTTGAACATCGAAGAGCACAGCGAGCAGTGGCGCGCCGGCGGCTGGAGCCGCGAGGACAGCACCACGGGCACCGGCTACGTCGGCAGCACGGGCAGCACCGGCAGCGCCACCAGCAACCTCGGTGGCAGCAGCGCCGCCAGCCTGCAATCGCAGTCGGGCAGCCTGTCGCAGCAGACCACGCCGCTGGGCGCGGGCGCGGAACTGGGCATCAATCCGGCCGTGCCTGTTGGTAACCTCAGCGGCGGCACCCTGGGCCAGTCGCAAGGCAATCCGCTGAGCGGCTCGCAGCAGCTTGCGCGCGATCCATCGCTCGATACCCCGGACTTTATCCAGCCGGGCGGCGCAACCAGCCTGGGCGGCACGCGCAACGTGCGCACCTACCCGCGCGTCGATACGCTGTCGAACGATATCGTCGACGACGAGCAGTACTACCGCAGCCACTGGGATTCCACGTACCTGTCGACCGGCGGGCGCTTCGAGGACTACGATCCGGCCTACCGCTATGGCCGCTCGATGGCCGGCAGCGACACCTATCGCGGCCGTGCATGGGATGACGTGGAACCTGACCTGCGCAGCAACTGGGAGCATACCTATCCGCAGTCGGCCTGGGACAACTTCAAGGATGCCGTGCGCCATGGCTGGAATCGCCTGACGTCGTAACAGGTGTTGGTTGGCGATGGTGGTGGTGTCGGGTTACGCGCTTTGCGCTAACCCGACCTACCCGCCCCCAACCCGCATCGGCGCCAAGGCACCGTAGATCGGATTGGCGCGGCAACGCCGCGCGTAATCCGACAACAGTGTTGGCTGCCCATCCAGACGCTATTCGCGCGTCAGCTTCAAAAAGTGATTCAGGATATGAAAATGATCCTCGAAGAACTGCTCTTCCATCGCCGGCAATGAGTCCAGCGGCAGCCACTGCGCCAGTGACGCATCGTCGGCGGCCGAGACTTCCGGCAGCTGGCTGGTCTGCAGATTGAAATGGTGGGCGTGCGTAATGGTGCGCCCGCGCTGGCTGCGGTCGGGATGGTCGAACACGGCCACGCCGACCAGCGCCTCTTCCAGAGTCGGCGCCAGCACGCCCAGCTGCGTCTCTTCCGCCAGTTCCCTGATCGCGCCCTGCAGCAGGCGTTCGCGCGGCTCCAGGAAGCCGCCCGGCAGCGCCCACAGGTCCTTGCCCGGATAACCCCCGCGTTTGATCAGCAGCACATGGCCGCCCGTCTGCACCAGTGCGTCGACGGTGCTGAAGATCGGCGCATACGGCGCCGTGCGCCAGCGCGTTTTATACGCTTCGATGGCGCGGTGTTCCTGCACCAGCGGGCCATACCACGGCAGCATGGTCCACGCTTTCAGATACTGCGCCACGGCTTGCGGCAACAATTGCGCCAGCGCGGCCAGCGAGACATCGACGTCTTCCGCCTCGAACAGCACCTGGCGGATCGCCGTGGCGCCGATCGGCGCGTTCGAATCGATCTCCTGGTTCAGCATCTGCCATTGCGGGAAGTGGTGCAGGTAATAGCTGGTGGCGTCCTTGAAGCAGGCCACCAGGCCCACGCGCGAGACGCCGGGAACGGCACTGGCCACCGCGCGGCGCACGCCGTCGGCCCACAGGCCATCATCGTAATAATCGCGCACCGGCACATAGTGCACGCGCTCGCGCTGCGCCTCGGGCAGGCTGGCGGCGATCATGGCGGCGCGCTCCTGCCAGGTAAACGGGTTTTTCGGGCTGCGCGCATGGAAGGCGGAACCGAGCACCAGCACCACCTGCGCGGCGCTGGCCAATGCAGCCTGCAGCAGGCCGGCATGGCCGCTGTGAAACGGCTGGAAGCGGCCGATCAGGACCGCGCAATCCAGGGAAAAAACGGGTGCTGCTGTACTCATGCTGCGTCTCCGGTAGGGTAGTGGGCGGCGATCGGCAATTGGCGGCCGCTGCCAAAAGCGCGTGACCGCACGCGGATGATCGGCGCCGCCTGGCGCCGCTTGTATTCGTTGCGGGCGACCATGCCGAGGATGCGCTTGACCAGCCGGCGGCCGTCCTCGCTCTCGCGCAGCTGCTCGACAAACGCCAGCGCCTGCGCGCTTTCCGGCGCCGGCAGGCGGTTGCCCTCGATATGCCACTTGAGGATTTCATCGAGCACAGGGTACGGCGGCAGGCTGTCGGTGTCGCGCTGGCCCGGCGCCAGTTCGGCCGACGGCGGCTTGTCGAGCACGGCGACCGGAATCAGCTCGCGCCCGGCGCTGGCATTTACATGGCGCGACAGGGCGAACACTTCGGTCTTGTACAGGTCGCCAATCAATCCCAGGCCGCCGTTGGTGTCGCCGTACAGGGTGCAATAGCCGACCGAGATTTCGCTCTTGTTGCCGGTGGTGAGCAGCAGCGCGCCAAACGCGTTCGAGTATTCCATCAGGATGGTGCCGCGCACGCGCGCCTGCAGGTTTTCCAGCGGCAGGCCGGCCAGCTTGCCGTCGAACGCCTGCGCGTAACCGCTTTCATACTGCGCCACGATGTCGCGGATCGGGTGCGTCAGCAGCGTGATGCCCAGGTTCTCGCACAGGGCGATCGAATCGGTGACGGAGCCGGCGCTGGAAAATACGGACGGCATGGTAATGCCGATCACATTCTCGGCACCGAGCGCCTCGACCGCCAGCGCCAGCGTCAGGGCCGAGTCGATGCCGCCCGAGCAGCCCACCACCACTTTCCTGAAACTGCAGCGGCGCGCATAGTCGGCGAGACCCAGCACGATCTGGCGGCGCGCAAATTCGACGGCCGGGATACCTTCGGCGTCCGGCACCGGGAACGGCTGGCCATCGGGCCGGCTGAAGCGACCGGCCTCGAAGCGCAGCAGCTGGAAGTCCGCCACGAAACGCTGCGCCTCGAACTGCAGCCCGGCCTGCGGCGAAATGGCGAATGAAGCGCCGTCGAACACCAGCTGGTCGTGGCCGCCGACCTGGTTGACGAACAGCAGCGGCAGCTCCAGGCGGCGGCAGGCGGCGCCGAACACGGCGTGGCGCAGCGCGCGCTTGCCGATGTCCGACGGGCTGGCGTTGATGCTGACCACCAGTTCCGGCCTGGCCGCCTGCAGCGAGGCAAACGGATTGACGGCATACGCCTTGCCCTCGTCGTTCCAGCCATCCTCGCAGATCATGAAGCCGACCTTGTGGCCGGCCACGTCCAGCGTGCAGGCGACGGGCGGTCCCGCCTCGAAGTGGCGGCCTTCGTCGAAGATGCCGTAGGTGGGCAGCAGCTGCTTGTAGTATTCGGCGACGATCTGCCCGTTCTGGATCGCCAGCAGCGCGTTGTGCAGCGGCTTGCCATGGCCGTGGTTCGGACGCGCCGTGCCCAGCACCGTGACCAGCCCGGGCCAGCGCGTGGAGGCCTGCAGCACGGTGTCCAGCGCCGCGTCCATGTCGCGCAAAAAGGCGGCGTCTTCGAACAGGTCGCCCGGGTAATAGGCACTCAGGGTCAGCTCGGAAAACACCACCATCTGCGCGCCCTGGTCGCTGGCGCGACCCATATGATCGATGACGGCGGCGGTATTGGCGTCGAAGTCGCCGATGGTCAGGTTGAGCTGGGCGATGGCAAGCGAGAGCATGGTGTTTCCCTTCAGTCAGAAGCGCATGATTAAGCACATAAAACGCTATCCTGCCTGAAAATCGGCAAATGGTACTGATGCAATCGTGCAAGGGAATGCTGCCCCTGAAAATGTTTCACGTGAAACCTTTCAGGGGCAGCGGGACGATCAACTCGTCAGTGGTGGAGTGGACGGTGGCGGTGGCGCCGGCGTGGCGCCCGGCACGGCCGCCGAGATGGCCGGCGTCTCGGGTTGCGCCGGTATCGTGCTCAGCACCATGGTACTCGGCTTGGAGATCGAGATTTCGGCCGCATCCAGGCGCTTGAGCAGCTCGAACAGCAGCGCGCTGCGGATGCCATAAGTCAGGCGCGGCGACGAGGCGAAGCCGGTGGCGTTGAACATCAGGTTGCCGTTATCGATGCCATCGAGCTGCACGTTCGGCGCCGGCGTGTCGAGCACGTCGTGGTTGTCGACAAAGGCCGACAGGATCAGCGCGCGCGCCGCTTCCGCGTCCGTGCCCAGCGGCAGCGGCAACTTGATCTGCACCAGGCCCAGCGGGCTGGCGTGGGTCACGTTGCGCACCGTCTTGGTAATGAATTCCGAGTTCGGCACGATCACCGTCGAGCGGTCGCCCATCTGGATTTCCGTGGCGCGCACATTGATGCGGCGGATATCGCCTTCCACGCCGCCCAGCGAGACCCAGTCGCCGACCTTGACCGGGCGCTCGGCCAGCAGAATCAGGCCCGACACGAAGTTCTGCACTACCGCCTGCAAGCCAAAACCGATACCGACCGACAAGGCCGACGCCACCCATGCGATGCGTTCCAGGCCGATGCCGGCCGCCGACAGCGCCAGCGCCACGGCGGCGACGCCGCCGATATAGCCGAACAGGGTCAGGAACGACACCTGCATGCCGGAGTCGAGGTTGGTGGTTGGCAGGTAGCTGTTCTGCAGCCAGCGCTTGAAAAAGCCCACGCCGATGTAACCCACCAGCAGCACCAGCAGCGCCTGGATCACGGAGCCGGGGCGGATCGCCACTTCGCCGATCGACAGGCCGTCCTGCAGCTTGCCCAGGCGCTGGAACAGTTCGGCCGGGCCTTCGCCAAACGGTGCGAGCAGCAGCATCAGCATCAGCAGCACGATCAGCGCGCGGCCCAGGCCCGACAGCAGCACGGCTGCCTGGTCGCGCGCTTTCGGCGTGGCCAGGACAGGATTGGCCGAATCGGGTGGCGGCGGGGTCGACGCCAGCAGCATGCACACATCATCGACCAGCACTGTCAGCAGATAGGTGGTGCAGACCACTACCATGATCCAGGTAATCTGCTTGGTCACGAAACTGCCGAAGGCCACATAGCCGACCAGCAGGCTGACCAGGCTTGCCGCCAGCGCCAGCCACATGATGACCACCACGCAGCGCAGCCACAGCGGCGTGGTGGGCGACGCCGGATCGGCGGCGCGCACCTGGCGCCAGCAGCGCTCGGCGCGCAGCAGGCCATAGGCCACCGTAATGCTCAGCACCAGCGCGACGATGCAGTTGATCGCCACCGCCGTCGACAGGCCCGTGTTGATCACGATCGAGACGCGCTCGGCGGCCCATACCAGCACCATCACGAAGGCGAACACGGTCGGGTAGCGGCCCATGCGCGCGGCCAGAGCGTCCGACAAGGGCAGCAGGCGCCACGAGGTGCGGTTCGGCGACAGCAGCGCGTGGCCGAGGCCGGCTGTAAAGCCGGCGAAACAGATGATGCCGATCAGGCTGCTCAAAAAGACGCCCGTCTTGTCGGACAGTGCTCCGCTCCAGCGCAGGCCAAAGGCCAGCAGTTCGGCCACCAGGCCCGGCGTGGCAGTTGCCAGCACCAGCACGGCCAGCGCATGCAGCGAACGGCGCAGGCGGCCATGCGGCACACGCGTGGAGGTCAGCATCAGCAGATGGCGCGAGATCCAGATGCTGGCCGCCAGCACCAGCACGATGCCGACAAAGATGATGGCCCAGACGGACCCCGGCGTGGTGCGCGCCGCATTGACCAGTTCATTCCCCAGGTTCTGCAGGCGCAAATGCGTTTGCGGCCATTCGGCGTGCAGCTGCTTCCAGAAGGCGCCGGCCAGGATCGACGAGGTGCGCTCGCCCAGGCGCGCCTGCAGCTGCGAGCGGCGCACGGTGGTGGCCTGCTCGGAGGCCTGCGTCGCTTCGACCGACAGCAGGCGCGCCAGCTTGACCTGCGCATCGAGCGCGCTGCTGCTGCGGTCGAGCTGGTTGCGCTGCGCCGCCACGTCGGGCGCGTCCTTGGCGCCATCGGCCGGTTTACCGAGCTCGGCCAGGCGCGCCTGCACGCTGGCCAGCTGCGGTTCGATATCGGCCGCCACCTTGTCGGCTTCGGCGCTGGCGGCCAGCGCATCGGCCTTCATCTGCGACAGCGCAGCGTCCGGCACGTCGGCGTCGCCGTCGAGGGTTTTCTGGATGGTGGTGATCTGCTTGCGCAGCACGTCGAGCCGCTGGTCGGCCGTGGCCGCGTCGACGTCGGCCTGGGCCCAGGCGGGGCTGGCACCCAGGGAACAGGCCAGCAACAGCGCCAGCAGGAGAGGAAACAAACATCGGAATGGTCGGGTAGAAATCATGCGCGCCTGGAAGTGGGATAGATGGTCGGCACAATATAGCCGAAATTGCCGCCCTAAAACGCGCAGTTGCGGCTGCAGCCCCGATTTCCCCTGCCATTGCGGCGCTGGTCTACGCCGTTTGCCCTATGGATAAGCGATATGAAAAAGACTAGCATTGTGTACCCAGAGGCAACGTATCTGTCGCAGATGCAAGGCCGCTCCTTCCCCTGACCTTATCGAGCCCACCATGAAGTTCATCTCCAACATCCATATCGGCAAACGCCTCGCGCTGGGCTTTGGCGCCATCAGCGCCATGCTGATCGTCATCTCCTTCCTGGGCCTGGCCATGCTGGGCAAGATCAACCAGGGTACCGACCATATCGTCAGGGACAGCATGCCGAAGATTGCGATTGCCAATGCGCTGGCGGACCACGTCAACGATATCGCGATTGCCCTGCGCAACAATATGCTGACCACCGATCCGACCGACCGGCAACAGCAGGTGACGGCCGTACTGGCCGCGCGCGAGGCGGCCGTCGCCGACCTGGCCAGGCTGGAGCGCAGCGCCACGCTGCCGCGCGAACGCGAGCTGCTGGCGCAACTGCGCGCGGCGCATGTGCGTTACGCCGAAGGCCAGGACCAGCTGCTGGAACTGGTCAGGACCAGTACGCTGGAAGCCGCCCGCGCCTATATGTATGACCAGGTGCGCGCCATGCTGGACCGGTACAAACGGCTGATCGCGCAGCAGATCGCCCTGCAAAGCGAGGAAGCCAATGCCAACGCCGCCAGCGCCCACGCCACCTATGTCACCACGCGCGCCATCCTGATCGGGCTGTCGGCCGTGGCCCTGCTGTGTGCGGCGCTGCTGTCGTACCTGATCACCCATTCGGTCACCAAGCCGGTGGCGCAAGCGCTGAAGGTGGCCAATACGGTGGCCGCAGGCGACCTCAGCAGCACCATCATTGTCGAGTCGCGCGATGAACTGGGCCAGCTGCTGCAGGCGCTCAGGACCATGAACGACAGCCTGGCCCGTACGGTGGGCACGGTGCGCGCCGGTACCGACACCATTGCCGCCGCTTCGGCCCAGGTGGCGGCCGGCAGCCAGGACCTGTCCTCGCGCACGGAACACGAAGCCAGTTCGCTGGAAGAGACCGCCTCGTCGATGGAGGAACTCACCTCGACCGTCAAGCAGAACGCCGACAATGCGCGCCAGGCTCATGTACTGGCCGACACGGCGTCGAATGCGGCCCAGCGCGGCGGCGCCGTGATCGCGCAAGTGGTCGCCACGATGGACAAGATCAGCCAGTCGTCGAGCAAGATCACCGACATTATCGGCGTGATCGACGGCATCGCCTTTCAAACCAATATCCTGGCCCTGAACGCCGCGGTGGAAGCGGCGCGCGCCGGCGAACAGGGACGCGGCTTCGCGGTGGTCGCCACCGAAGTGCGCAACCTGGCGCAGCGCTCGGCCGCCGCGGCGAAGGAGATCAAGCACCTGATCGACGACTCGACCGACTCGGTGGCCAGCGGCAGCGCCCTGGTGCACCAGGCCGGCGCCTCGATGACCGACCTGGTCGACAGCGTGCGCCGCGTCACCGACATCATGGGAGAGATCACCTCGGCCAGCGCGGAACAGACGGCCGGCATCGAACTGATCAACCGCGCCATCAACGACATGGATAGCGACACCCAGGAAAATGCCGCCCTGGTCGAAGAGTCTGCCGCAGCAGCCGCCGCCCTGCGCGAACAGGCAGCCATGCTGGCACAGGTGGTCAGCGTGTTCAGGCTGGGCGACCAGCCAGCCGCCGCCAGGCCGGCCGCTGCTGTCACCGTACCGGTGGCCAAGCCGGCGCCGGCCTCGCCGGCTCACGCATCGACTCCGCCGAAGCAGCAGCAGGCCGAGCCGGCGCTGTCGGATTGGGAAGAGTTTTAATGGCGGCTCTGACTGTTCAGGACGCTTCGATGGCCGCCAGGCCCGGCGCAAAATACCTTCCCGGCGTGGTACCGAAGGTGCGCCGGAACAGCGCGATAAAGGCGCTCACGTTGTCGTAGCCCAGATCAAAAGCCACCGCCGTGACGGACTGCCCGCCGGCCAGCAGTTCCAGCGAACGCAGCAGCCGCACGCGCTGGCGCCACGCCGTCAGGCTCATGCCCGTCTCCACGGCAAAGCGGCGGCTCAGCGTGCGCGGCGCCAGGTTAGCCCACTGCGCCCATTCATCCAGCGTGCGCGCATTGGCCGGGTCGTCGATCAGGGCGCTGGCGATGCGCAGCAGGCGCGCGTCGCGCGGCAGCGGCAGGCCCAGCGGATCGACAGGCGCCGCCGCGATTTCATCAAGCAGCACTTGCGCCACCTGCGCGCGGGCGCGCTCCAGCGGCGCGACCTCCCACTGCGCCGCGCGCAGCACCGCTTCGCGCAGCAAGCCCGACACGGCGATCGCGCAAGGCTGCGGCGGCAGTTCGGCGCAACGTTCCGGCGCCACATACACGGCCCAGCCCGAGAACGGTCCGTGCGACCTGGCCGCATGCGTGCACGCGGACGGTATCCAGACGGCGTGCGTGGTGGGAATGGTCCAGGCGCCGGCGTCGGTGCGCACCGTCAGCAGGCCAGAAAACAGGCCCAGCAACTGGCCCGGCAGATGGCTGTGCGGCGCCGACTCGCGCGGCACGCTTTCCTTGCCCATGACGGCAATCAAGGGCGGCTCGCCATCGGCCATCGTGACGGCATGATGCAGTTTGATTTCCAAGGGGGCGGCGGAAGGCATGGCGTAATTGAGCTATTGATTGGCACGCATAGCTTAGCAGCGCCACGATTTCAGCGCTATGGTGCTGGTTGAATCGCCACCTCCAGGAGAATTTCATGACCACTGTTGACCTTGCCGAACTGTATGCGCCGCCTTCCGAGATGATCGTCAAGGGCGTGCTCGACCATCTGCTGCCGTTTCACCTGAGCTACCTGAAAGCGGCCACCTTCTTTTGCCTGGCCAGCGGCAATGCCGAGGGCCTCGACGCCTCGCCGCGCGGCGGCGCGCCGGGTTTCGTGCATGCGCTGGACAACAAGACGGTCGCCTTTGCCGACTGGCCCGGCAACAACCGCATCGCCTCGCTGACCAATCTGCAAAGCGATGACCGCATCGGCATGCTGTTCATTTTTCCCGGACTGGAAGTATTTATGCGCATCAATGGGCATGCCGCCATTTCCGTCCATCCGGATCTGCTGCTGGCGCTGGCCGAAGGCGAACGCGTGCCGAAGACCGCCATCGTGGTACGGATCGATGAAGTGCTGTTCCACTGCGGCAAAGCCATCAACCGCGCCAAACTGTGGCAGCCGGAATCGATGCTCGACCGCAAGGATGTGCCGTCGCTGGGCGAAATCAAGGCGGCCATGACGGGCGAAGACATCAGCACGGCCAGCGCGATCGATGAGTGGTATTACACGGCCGTGCGCGGCGACCTGTATTGACGGCATTAACCAGGCATTAACCAAGCATTAACAGGGCATTAATCGGCGCGCGGTACCATGGCCGCCCGACCCCGATTTTTGAGAGCTTGCCGTGCACATATTACTGGTGGAAGACGATGCCATGCTGGCCGAGGCCGTCTGCGACGGCGCGCGCCAGAATGGCTGGACCATCGATCATGCCTTTGACGCGGCCTCGGCCCGGCTGCTGCAGCTCGATGGCCAGTATGCGGTGATGCTGCTCGACCTGGGCCTGCCGCGCGAATCGGGCCTGAGCCTGCTCCGGACCATGCGCGCCCGCTACGACGTGACGCCGGTACTGATCCTGACGGCGCGCGGCCAGCTCAGCGAGCGCATCGCCGGGCTCGATGCGGGCGCCGACGATTACCTGGTCAAGCCGTTCCAGTTCGATGAACTGTGGGCCCGCATGCGGGCCGTGATCCGGCGCAGCCAGGGCAGGGTGGTGCCGCTACTGACCTGCGGCGAGGTGCAGCTCGACCTCGGCAAGCGGGTGGTCACGCGCGCCGGCCAGCGCGTCGCCCTGAGCGCGCACGAATACCGCACCTTGCTGGCCTTGCTGGAGCGGCCCGGCCATATTGTGACCCGCGATTACCTGCACGAAATGGTGTATGGCGGCGCCAGCGCGATCGAGAGCAATACCATCGCGGTCTTTATCCACCAGCTGCGGCGCAAGCTCGGCGACAGCCTGATCACCACCGTGCACGGCCAGGGCTACATGATCGACGGGAGCGCTTCATGAGGTCGCTGCGCGCACGCATGCTGCTGGTCATCGGCAGCTGTATCGCCCTCTGCTGGGCGCTGGTGCTGGCGCTGGCCGTCACCTATACCACGCGCGGTGAAGGTTTTGCCTGGGACAATGATCTGCGCAATATCGGCAACCGGATCCTGCATTCCATGCCACCTGGCCTCAGCACGCTCGATGCCGTCAAGCCTGCCGTGTTTCCGCCCGACGACAAGCCATCGTACGACAGCGATACCAGCTTTCAGGTATGGAGCAAACGCACGCGCCTGGTGGTGCGCGCGCCGGACGCGCCGCTCACGCCATTGCGGCCGGACTTCATCGACGGCTTCAGCACCACGCTGATCGATGGCCAGGAATGGCGCGTGTATTCGGTAACCGACAGCAGCGGCACCATCCATGCGCAGGTGGGCAACCTGCGTAGTACCATCGACGCCGAAATCAGGCTCAAGGTGCTGAGCGTGCTGGGCATCAGCACGCTGTTGCTGCTGCTGGGCGGCGCGCTGATGGCGTGGGCCGTGCAACGCGCGCTGCGCCCGGTCGTCGGCATCGGCGCCGCCCTGCGCCGCCGCGAAAAATTCGACCTTACGCCGCTGCCGCTGCAGCAGTTGCCGGCCGAGCTGCATCCGCTGGTCAATTCGTTCAACCATCTGCTCGACCAGGTGGGCCAGGCAGTGCAGGGCGAGCGGCGCTTTATCGACGACGCGGCCCACGAATTGCGCACGCCGCTGTCGGCGCTGCAGGCGCAGGCGCAGGTCGCGCTGCGCGCCAGCACGATGGCCGAGAAGGATGCGGCGCTGACCAAGCTGCTGGCGGTGGCGCAGCGCAGCACCCGCTTGTCGGAGCAATTGCTCGACCTGGCCCGGCTCGACGCCGGCACCCACCTGGCCCACGCGGCACGGGCCGACCTGAGCGAACTGGCGGTGCACGTGGTGCGCGAATTCGACGTGTTTGCCGAACAGCAAGGGCGCAATCTGATCATCGCCGCCGCGCCGTGCCAGATCGCCTGCGATATCGACGAGATCGGCATCCTGCTGCGCAACCTGATCGACAACGCGTTGCGCTTCGCGCCGCCCGGCGGGCGCGTGCGCATTGCCTGTGGCGAGCTGGAAGTGGAAGAAATGGCCACGCGGCAGTCATATCTCGAGGTCGCCGACGACGGCCCCGGCGTGCCCGAGGCCGAGCGCGCGCTGATCTTCAACCGCTTTCACCGCATCGAGGGCAATCGCGGGCGCGGCAGCGGTATCGGCCTGTCGCTGGTCGCCGGCATCGCCCGCCTGCACGGCGCGGCCATTGTCACCGGCGCCGGCCTCGATGGACGCGGCTTTTGCGTGCGCGTCGTCTTTCCTGCGCCTTAATAGCCACATGGCTAGAAACTGTACAGATAGCCGGCTTTGATGCCGGCCTGGTTCGAACGGTCCACCAGCGGACTGTCCTTGATGGCGCTGCCCAGGCCCGTCGCGCTGAGGTCGACAAACACAGTGTGGCGCGGCGCCACGGCATAGCCGAAACGCAGTCCCAGTTCGACATTGGTGGCCGCATCGCCCGCATACGCGGCGCGGCCGGCACGCACTTCGGACGTCCGCACGCCATAGTAGTAATCGACAAACTTTTTATCCTGCCACTGCGCCGCCACGCGCGGCGTGATGGTGACGGCGCCGGCCTGGAACTGGCGGTTCAGTTCCAGCCGCACGCGCTTGCCCTCGGCGTCGCCGGTGGCGGCCAGCACTTCGGCCGAGGCATTGATCACGCTGCCGCGCCAGGTCACCGCGCCACCAACCCACACGCCCCCCTTGCGCTCGGCCATGCCGCGCAGGAAAGGCGAATCCTTGGCCTCATAGCCATCGTTGGCATAGCGCGCGCAGGCGCAACGACAGCGGACCGCTCGATGGCAGCTTTGCGTCGAGCGTGGTGCCGAAAAAGCTGACATAGCGGTTCTCGAACAGCAGCAGCGGCAAGGCTTGGACGTCGTTGTCGAAGTCGCGATACGCCTTGCGGTCCAGGCCCGCGCCCAGGCCCAGTCCCCATTGCGAGGGCGCGGGCACCTGAGCCTGCGCGGCCGGCCATGCCAGCGACAGGCTGGATGCGAACAACAGGGAAAATACGGTGTGCGGATAAGTCATGCTGTGGGTCTCTTTCAGGCGGTGGAAACAGAGACACAGCATGCCTGTTGGCGATTAAGAAATTGTTAGCGGTGATGTCGGGTTACGGTGATGTCGGGTTACGCCGTGCCGGCTAACCCGACCTACGCGACTCACAAGACGTAGGTCGGATTAGCGCGCAAGCGCGTAATCCGACAACATTGTTGGCCATGCCGATAGCCTAGACCCAGATCCGGTAAATCCAGTAACTCTCATCCTCGGAATCAAGCAGGCGCAGGAATTTGCCGGGACTATGCCCGGTAATCTCGCGTACCTCGCGCGACAGATGCGCCTGGTCCGCATAGCCGCCCTGCGCGGCCACATCGGCGAGATTGACGCCGCCGCCCAGCGCCTGCTCGCGCGCATCGAAAAACGACTGCTCGGCGCGCCGCAGCCGCAACAGGCTGCGCATCGACTGGCCCGCGCGTGCCTTGATGCGCCGCTCGATATTGCGCACGCTGCGGCCCATTGCCGTATCGGCCGCCTGCCAGGCCAGGTGGCGCACCCAATCGCCGGCCGCCGCGCCGGCTCCCCGTGGCCGTGCCGCCTGCCATCGCGGCGCCAGAAACTGTTCCAGCAGCGCCAGCCGCGCAGCGTCATCGGGCGCGCCCAAGATCGCATCGGACAGTGGCTGCCATTGCTGCCCCAGCACCTCGTCCAGCGGCGCCCAGCGGTCGACCCAGGCGGCCATGTCGATGCCACTGACCGCCTGCAGCGCCTGCGGATAGAACATCACCATGAACAGGCGTACCGGGCCGGGATTCCAGCTGGTGGTCGGCTGCGTCTGCGGGCCGGCAAATACGGCGCGCACCGGGGCTGGCGCCGGGGGCTGGCCGCCGGGCACCACCAGTTCGCCTTCGCCCTCGACAAACCAGGCAATCGTGCACAGCGGCGTGGCCGGCGAGTGATTGTAGCGGTCGCGCGGATCGCACAAGGGAGACTCGACGGTGCTGCGCGTGACCAGCGCGCGCACGCAGGACGACAGCGCATACGGTGGAGCAATCAAACGCGTCAGGCGCGTGGCGGCGGGATGGGGCATGTGGAAATTCTAGGCTATGTCAGCGAAAAAGGTTGAAACATTCTGACATTGCTGAGGTCTAACTGATCAGAAATCTTCTTTCAGGAGACGATCATGCACCCAGTCCAGTGGCAGACCTTCATCGCGCAATTCTCGCAGTTGTCGCAGCGCCAGCGCCTGGCCGGCATCGCCCTGCTGCAGGACGGTGCGGCGCAAGATGCCGCCATCACCCTGATCGAGCAGACAATGCAGGCCAGCCTGCATTGTCCTTCCTGCGGCGCCACGCATATCCACCGGCACGGT